>JAGCNO010000108.1 GCA_017645905.1 Prevotella sp.
CGTATGTTAACATCCCGTCGTCGTTTGCCACTTGCTCCTCGCTGATGAGCATGGTCAGGGCCTCTTCTATCGGCTCGTAAGGCAGGGGAAGGGCATGAAGGTCTGAAAGGGGATGGGGCTTGCCGTCAGAGAGCATTTCGAGAATCATCCGCTTTGCTTCGGCCATCAGGACTTCAAAGTTGAGAGATGATAGATGAGAGTTGAGCCCGGCCAGGCACACGTCGCAGTGTCCGCAGTCATGGCTGTCGGTCTCGCCGAAGTAGGCGAGCAGCTGGCGGCTGCGGCATACGGCATCGTTGGTGGCATAGTCCAGCATACGGTTTATGCGCCGTTCGAAACGTTCCTTGAGGTCGGCGTAGACAGATGGCGGGAACACCAGATGCTCAGAGTCCTCGCGCCGCTGGGCATAGCGGATGTAGGGCGTGCGCTTCTGCGGGATGAACTGTATGACACGTTTCATCGACAATGATTTCAGGGTCAGGTACACCTGCGGGACGGTCAGGCCGGTAAGTTTTGCCAGCAGGGTCTCGTCGATAAACGTCAGGGTAGAGAACAGTCCGCTGTAGGTACGGAGCAGGGCGACGATGACCGAGTCTTCGTCTTTCGTGTTGCCCTTGAGGCGGTAGAGGTCGTCGCGCTCTAAGCGGAACATCACTCGGGCTCGGCTCTCCTCTTCCTCCTTGTAGTCGATATAGCCTGCCCGGTCCAGGATCTTCAGGGCCGACTCCACTTGTATGGGGAAGAAATGGTAGGTGTAGCAGAACTTGTCGGTAGGAAACTCGAACAAGGCGTTATAGCCCGACCCTACTCCCACCTGGTAGAAGTAGGCAAGGTGGTCGTAGACCTGGCGTATGTAGTCTTTCTCGGGGAAGGTGTCGCTGATGCGGCGCTGCAGTTTCCCGCCGTCGGCATTGCTGTAGAGCAGCACGGCGTAGGCCTGCTTGCCGTCGCGCCCGGCACGCCCAGCTTCCTGGAAGTAGGCTTCGAGGCTGTCGGGGCAGTCGATGTGTATGACGAGGCGCACGTCGGGCTTGTCGATGCCCATGCCGAAGGCATTGGTGGCCACCATGACGCGCACTTCGTCGGTTGTCCATTGTCGCTGACGGAAATCCTTTGTGGCGTTGTCCAGCCCGGCATGGTAGAAGGTTGCGGTGATGCCCTCCTTCACCAGCTCGTCGGCCACCTCGCGGGTATGCTCCCGGCTTCGGGCATAGACAATGGCTGAGCCCTTGACGTTGCGCAGGATATGAAGCAGCTGCTCGCGCTTGTCGCTGACATGGCGCACGACATAGCTGAGGTTCTCACGGGCAAAGCTCATGCGGAAAATATGGAAGCCGTGGTAAGGGGTGAGGGGTGAGGGGTGAGAGGTTTGAGTTGAGAGCCGAAGCGTGATGTCTCTTACAACCTCTGGCGTGGCGGTGGCGGTAAGTGCCAGCACGGGCACTCCGGGCAGGTCGCGGCGTATGTCGGCAATGGTGAGATAGGAAGGTCGGAAATCGTAGCCCCACTGGCTGATGCAGTGTGCCTCGTCCACACAGATGAGCTTCACGGGCATGTGAAGTAGCTTCTTGCGGAACAGTTCTGAGGACAGGCGTTCCGGTGCGATGTAGAGGAACTTGACGGCTCCGAAGACTGCGTTCTCCAGGATACGGATGACGTCGTCGTGGGATATGCCCGTGTGGATGGCTGCCGCCCTTATGCCATGCCGTCGGAGCCCCTGCACCTGGTCTTTCATCAGGGCGATGAGCGGGGTGATGACGATGCACATCCCGTCGGTAGCCAGGGCGGGCACCTGGAAGGTGATGCTCTTGCCGCCGCCCGTAGGCATAAGGCCGAGCGTGTCGTGCCCGGCACCTATCGACTCGATGATTTCACGCTGTATGCCGCGGAAGTCGTCGTAGCCCCAGTATCGCTTCAGTATCGCCCTGTAGTCTGTCTCCATGCTGCAAAATTACGATTATTCCCGATACTGACAAAGAAAAACTGGGAAAAGTTTTGCTGTTTCAGTGAAACTTAGTACTTTTGCAACTCCCCTTTAACATCAAATAAAATGCAGAAATACGATTTTGACGAACTGATTCCACGCCGAGGCAGCGGTTGTGTGAAGTGGGATGAAACGTCATTCGAAGACGTAATCCCCCTTTGGGTGGCCGATATGGACTTTGCGGTGGCCCCTGCCATTCAGGAGGCCGTCCGCCGCCGTGCCCAGCACCCGGTGTATGGCTATACCCATGTAGGCGAAGACTACTACGAGGCCGTCGTCTCCTGGTTCCGCCGCCGCCACCAGTGGGACATACGGCGCGAGGAGATACTCTATACTACGGGCGTCGTGCCTGCCATGTCCGTGGCCATCAAGGCCCTGACCATGCCCGGCGAGAAGGTGCTCATTCTCTCGCCTGACTACAACTGTTTCTTCTCCTCCGTCAGGAATAACGGGTGCGAGGTGCTGGAGAACGCTTTGTTGAGAGTTGAGAGTTTAGAGTTTAGCGACGTTAGTTATGAGGGGTCAGATGAAAAGTCTCTCAACTCTCAACTCTTATCTCTCAACTTTGAAGTGGACTGGGACGATTTTGAAACGAAATGTGCCGACGAGAAGACCACGGTGTTCCTGCTCTGCAACCCTCACAACCCCACGGGGCGTGTGTGGACCAAGGAGGAACTGCAGCGTATGAACGACATCTGCCTGCGTCACGGTGTCCGCGTGGTCTCCGACGAGATTCACTGCGAGCTCATCATGCCCGGCCACCGTTTCCAGCCCTTCGCCGCAGTGAGCGAGGAGTGTCGCCGCAACAGTGTCATCCTGAACTCACCCTCTAAGTCGTTCAACATCGCGGGTCTGCAGGCCGCCAACATCATCTGTGCCGACCCCGCAGTGCGCCGCCGTCTGGACCGTGCCATCAACATCAACGAGGTGTGCGACCTCAATCCCTTTGGCCCCGTGGCACTCATCGCCGCCTACAACGAGAGCGAAGACTGGATAGATGAACTCAACAAGTATCTGTGGGACAACTACCAGGCACTTCGTAAGTTCTTTGCAGAGCACCTGCCGCAGTGCCGTGTCACAGAGTTGGAGGGCACCTATTTAGTGTGGGTCGACGTGTCAGCCCTGCTGCCGCTGAAAGCCTCCCCATCGGGGGGAGGTTTGTGGGAGTCTTCGCCCACGAATGTGCAGCAGCTCTGCGACTACCTCCTCCATGAGGCTCATGTATGGGTCAACCCCGGCACGATGTACGGTCCCCAGACAGGCGTAGGCTACATCCGCATCAACATTGCCTGTCCACGCTCCAGCCTGATGGAGGGACTGGGGCGTATACAGTCTGTAATCAATCATGCATAGACTATGGATGCTATCAATGACTTTTTCGTTGTACTGAGCTCCTTTCTCTGGGGCTGGCCAATGATTGTGCTGCTGCTGGGCACACACGTGTTCCTTACTTTCCGGCTGGGTATTCCGCAACGCCGGCTGCTGACGGGCATACGCCTTTCGGCGAAGAAAGACCCCGGTGCCGAGGGCGACGTGAGCCAGTTCGGTGCTCTGGCCACGGCACTTGCTGCGACCATCGGAACGGGAAACATCGTGGGAGTGGCTACGGCCGTAGCGCTGGGCGGCCCGGGAGCGGTGCTATGGTGCTGGATGACCGGCATCTTTGGCATGGCGACGAAATATGCCGAGGGTCTGTTGGCGGTGAAATACCGCGTAAAGGGCAGCGACGGCCACACTTACGGCGGACCGATGTACGCCCTTGAGCGCGGACTGAACATGAAGTGGCTGGCGGTGCTCTTCGCCGTGTTCACGGCATTAGCCTCGTTCGGCATCGGCTGCACGGTACAGGCCAACAGCATCGCCCTGCTGGCCAACGAGACCTTCGGGCTGCCCATGTGGACCGTGGGTCTGGCCGTGAGCCTGCTGGCCGCAGCGGTCATCCTGGGCGGGGTGAAGAGCATCGCCCGTGTGTGTACCGTGCTGGTACCGTTCATGGCTGTGCTCTACGTCGTGGGCTGCATCGTCATCCTGGTGATGAACGGCAGCTACGTATGGCCGGCGGTGGAGCTCATCGTCGTCTCAGCCTTCAACCCCTCGGCAGCGGGCGGCGGCTTCGTGGGTGCCACAGTGATGATGGCCATGCGCTTCGGCATCGCCCGAGGACTGTTCTCGAACGAGAGCGGAATGGGCTCGGCACCCATCGTGGCAGCAGCGGCTCAGACCCGCAACCCCGTACGACAGGCGCTGGTGAGCAGCACGGGAACCTTCTGGGACACTGTCATCATCTGTGCCTTGACGGGCATCGTACTCGTGAGCAGCATCCTGGCCTATCCCGACATCAGCTACTCCGACGGGGCAGCGCTGACGAAGGTGGCCTTCTCGAAAATACCGTATATCGGGGCACCGCTGCTCACCTTCGGCATCCTCACTTTCGCCTTCTCCACCATCCTGGGCTGGAGCTACTACGGCGAGAGTGCGGTGAACTATTTAGAGGTGAAAGGAGATAAAGAAGCAAAGGAGGTAAAGGAGATTACCGGCGATCACTCGCGCTTTTACCGTATCCTCTACATCGTAGCCCTTTTCTTCGGCAGCATCATCAGCCTCGATGTCATCTGGAACATTGCCGACTGCATGAACGCACTGATGGCCATCCCCAACCTCGTGGCGCTGCTACTGCTCAGTGGCGTTGCAGCACGTGAGACGAAGGAATACCTCTGGGGAAACCGCCTTGACGAAACGGCCTGAGTCACAGCCTGATGAGCGTGGAGCCGGTGGTCTTTCTGTCGCCGGTATTGAGCTGGACGGCATAGATGCCGCTGGGCAAGTTATGGAGCGACACCGTGTTGCCCTCCAGGCTGCCGGTGTAAACAATCTTGCCGTCGGTAGAATAAACCTTGACCACCGGGGATTTCAAATCCCCGGCAACAGATTTCATATCCCCATTAACAGTGAGCGTCTTGCCGTCGACTGAGAAACGTACGCCGGCGGGCTGATGCTGGCTGATGTCATGTATTCCGGTGAGTCCCAGCATGTAAAGCAGTCCGCGGTAGGCGTCAATCTCGCCTTGTCCGTAGACGTTGTTGGGATAGGACAACGTGGCATCGGGCTGTCTTGACGAGTTGGCGATGATGTCCTTAATCTGGGCAACGGTCAGCGTGGGGTCGGCCTGCAGCCACAGGGCAATGGTTCCGGCAACGGCGGGAGCCGACATCGATGTGCCCGTCTGCGCCAGCGTCATGGAGTAGCCGTAGCCCTCCTCATATTCGGTGTCCATGTGCGATATGAGCCATCCGGCATACTCCATCTCCGTGTCCTCGTTGATAAAGTTGTTGAGGGCCGAGACGACGTTCACGCCAGGGGCACAGACGTCGGGCTTCATCACACCGCCGAGGGTAGGGCCTTGCGAAGACGAGCGGGCAATGTAGCCGGGACCCTTGGTGCTCTCGTAGGGCGTCAGGTCGGTACTGTCACGGCGGGCATACTTATCGGCGGCAGTCATGATTTTCAGTCGGTGGGCCATGTTGCCCACGGCGATAGCCTCGTCGAGCTGTGCCGGCCAGGTCATGGAGTAGCCTTCGGTGCATATCGCATGGTTCTCCACCTGTTCCACATTCTCTAAACAGGCACAGAAGGGATCGGCATAAATCCAGGCCTCACCCTCGCCGCCAACGCTGACGAGGACGCGCTCATTGTCGGTGAAGGTGGCATTGCCGGAAGTGATATAGACGACGAGGAATCCTTCGGCCGTATGTCCACGGTTGACGACGATGAGGCTTTTCTTGCCAAGCGTAAGCCTCGTCATGCCAGCCAGTTCCTCTGCCGTGATGGTTACCTCGCTGTTTGTCGTCGTGTAGGCGCTGTTGGTATGGCGCAGGGTGACGGTCTGCGTAGGCAACAGCTTCAGCTCTATTCCAAGATAGGCTCCGAACTGCTCTTCCGTGTTGAAGCACACGCCAGTACCGGCCTTCGGCATATCGGCGGTCTTATGGGCTAAGCGGAGGGTGCCGCCGGCATTGCCAGCAGCAACCACGAGGATGTGGCCGGGCTTCTCCAAGAGGGTGCCGATGGCCTCGTTTTCTAACTGGCGGTTGTTGCTGAAGCTCATGGCGTCGCCCATGCTGTAGTTGATGACGCAGGGCTTCTGCTGCTCGTCGGCGAAGGAGAAGATGTCGGCAAAGGCTCGTAGGGACGAGGCCGATGAAAGCCCCGTTCCCTCAGCGTGTATCTCGGTGTCGACGGCGGCCTCGGCAATTTCGGCTTCGGTGGCGATGCCACGATAGAACACGTCGTTGATGTCATTCACAAGACTGCCCGCGGCGATGCCTGCCACATGGGTGCCGTGAAGCAGCGTTGAGGCGTCGCTGCTGTGCTGGGCGGCGGTGACAGCGGCAGTGCCGATGTACTTCTTGTCGGTCAGATAGTCGGCAGCCCAGCTGATGCGTGTCTTACCCTTTCCGTCACGGAAAAAAGGGTGCAGATAGTCGAAGCCTCCGTCGACGATGCCCACCACGACATCCTTGCCGGTGAAGGCCTGGGGCAGCTCCGGGTCAGAGGCGGCAGAGGCTTTGTCAGCACCTATCTGACCGGGAACACGGTCGAGTAGGGGATGGGTAGCGCGCTCGGCCTCCACACGGACGACACGGTCGTCAATCGACAGGGCTTCAACCCGTGACAGCGGCAGCCTGACGATGTGAACTCGGCCGATGGTGTTAAGACATGCTGCGCCGTAAGCCTCGAGGATGGCGGCAGGGTCGGCATCGACGGTAAACTTCACCAGCACGTCGATGGTCTCAAGATTCCGATGACATGATACCGCCGTAGACCTTGATGCGGCCACCGTCTTCACTTGCTGGGCAAGCCACGGCGACAGCTTTTGCCCATACGACGTAAGGCCACAGCACAAAAGAATGAATAAGAACGATTTTTTCATAATTTTTGTATTTGGTTGCAAAAGTACTTCTTTTATTCCGAACGGCCAAACATTTCACGTTGATTATTATTCTTTCAGACAAATGATAGCATCCCGTGAGCACATGGACGTAGGGGGCCAGGAGTTCCCACGGAGGAAACTCACAGTTCCCCCTAAGGGAACTCACAGTTCCCACGGAGGAAACTCAGAAAGAGATACGGGAAGTCTTATAGCCATGACTATCACAAATCTTCAAGAGAACGGCTAAAAAACGTAGGCAGGGAGGTAGTTAAAAACACATAAAAATAGAAAAAATATGCCACGTAATAAGCGACACATTAATTATTATTAGTATTTTTGCAGCCAATTTTGAACAACTAAAAAACGAAATGCATTTCTATTTTTTCACATTTTCTGGCAAGGCCAAGACGGCTTTCGCCTTATTTTTGACCCTGATTCTGGGGACAGGAGCTACAAGCGCCGATACTATCGAAGAGACTTTTGAGAACGTAACCATCGTGGATGCCGACGGCAACCCGCTTACCAGCAGCTGGTCTCCAGGCACCGGCTTGTCAAACGGATGGCGCATCATCGGAGGCACCCTCTATGCCAACGACAACGGCGACTACGGACTCATACACGCCGCCGGCAAGGGCTTTGAGCTGAGCGACTACTATTTCACCTCGGCCAGCACGAGCGTCAACAACGCCTACGTCTTCATCCCCACCCCGCTGCAGGGCGAGGTGCTGATATGGGCACGGTCGAACCTGAACGCCAGTTCGAAGAAGACCAGCTCGCTGAAGGTCTACGAGGCCACGGCCGACGGTAAGGTGGAGACGAGCGTCTTGCTCTATTCGGCCGAGCCTGAGAAGGGCGTCTCCACATGGAAGCCGTTCAAGTTCACCATTGAGGACGAAGGTGGGAAATACATCGCACTGAACCTGGTCTACACCGACATCGACAACTTTACGGCCACCACAGCCGAAGGCACCCAGGAACCCGCCGTACTCACCGTGTCGACAGAAACCATCGGCTTCGGAACTGTCTCTTCCGAGACCACACAGACATTTACCGTCAAGAGCAACGTTACCACCTCAGTATCGTTCACGCTCACAGGAACCGGAGCCGACGCCTTCAGTATCATCGACGCACCAGCCACCCTCGCTGCCAATGTCCAGACCACTATCGGAGTGACGATGAACGCAACGGAGCCCGGCGACTATGAGGCCACACTGGTCATCACTGCCAGTGAGCTGACTCAGCAAATCACGCTCACGGGCACATGGGAAGAGAAGAGCGATGACCCCGACACTCCCTCTGACTGGACAGGAGAGGACTTCACCGGACTGGATGACATCCCCGCCGAGTGGACCATTGCCGACGATGCCGAATGGACCATCGACGACTGGTGGCTCGACACCTGCCCCGCCCTGAAGGGATTATCGGGAGGAATACTCACACCCATGTTCACCATTGGCGAGAACCAGGGACTGGAGTTCTATTTCCAGAAAGGTATGACATTCGACAACTGGAGCAGCAAGTGCACCGTCAGCTATACCACTGACAAGGTGAGATGGACAGAGGTGGAAAGCTACGACCAGTATTCCGACAACGGCACGAAGACCATCACCTTCCCCGAGCCGGGCAACTACTACCTGGAGCTGAGGGTCAACGCCGTCGCCTACTTCGACGACTTCAGAATCGTCGAGCTGACCACCACCGGCATCAGCGAAATCGCAAATCGTAAATCGTCAAGCAGTAAATGCTTTGATTTGCAAGGCCGCCAATGGTCGAAGGCCAGCAAGGGCCTCTGCATCGAGAACGGCAAGATTACGCTAAAGAAATAAAAATATCAAAAAAATACTAACCACCTATTCTATCAAAAGGACAAGACATGAAGAAAACATTACTATCAGCAGCCGTGGCAGCCATGATGACCATGCCCGTGCTGGCACAGAGCGACAACCCCGTTAAGATCAACGGCTCGCTCATCGACTGGTACTATTATGGCAAGGACATCCACTCGAACACCGTCGGATGGCACCAGCAGTCGCCCGGCAACGGAGCAGCGATAGACTCCCTCGGCGTGGGCCACTCAACAGGCCCGGCCAACTTAGGACTGTTCTCACTCATCATCAGTGGAAAGACAAACAAGCCCCTGCTCCCCGAATTCCTCATCCGCAACACCGTGCTCTACAGCAACTGCGGAGGACTGTACATGGGTGGAAACGAGTATTACTCCTTCTTCGGACATGAGGTGGACGCATCGGCCAACATCGACAGCGAGTACGGCTCGGAAAATTACGAAATACTCATTCGCAAATGGACTTGGGACGGCGTGGACGAGCAGACAGGACTCTACCAGAACGTCAAATACGAGACCATTGGCAAGATGTACAACCAGACTACAGACTTCGCTTACGACCCCGTGAACGACATCGTCTACGGAGTGTTCAGCATCGGCGGTGGTGACGGCTACAAGCTCGGAACACTCGACATGGAGACATTCAAGATTACATGGATTTCGCGCGAAGCCATGCCCCTCACCGGAGAGCTGCGCACACTGGCGTGCAACTCAAAGGGCGAGCTCTACGGCACCGACAAGAGCGGTTATATATATAAGGTGAGCACCACCGACGGCACACTCACCGTCATCGGACATCTGAAAGACAAAGATGGCAATGACCTCAAGAGCCAGGAGGAGATGGTTTCCGCAACATTCGACTACCGCACCGACAAGATGTACTGGCTGGGTTACCTCAACGACGGAAAGAAATCGGCCGACACCAGCGGCACCAACAATGCGCTCACCGTTGCCGAAGGCGGACGCGACACCGGACTCATCGAGATAGAAATAACAGACGGAAACGTAGAGCAGAAGTTCATCGCAGATACCTACTTTAAAGACGTCGAGCTGCAGTACGACGAGGAAGGAGAACTCATCGGAGCCGAAACCAACATTTACGGCAAGATGGAGATGACCGGCATCTACGTCGAGGGAAGCATCATCAAGCCCGACTACGATCTCAAGGCCGCCATCAAGAACTTCCCCGTACAGATGAGCGCAGGAGAGACAGCCACCGTCACCGCCAGCGTCAAGAACCTTGGACTAAAGACCGTGCGTGGAAGGAACTACAGCGTCAGCCTCTATGCCGACGGACAGCTTGTCAGCACCATCGACGACAGCGGAGAAGAAATCTACACCGAGAACCTCAAGGCAGGACAGAGCTACACATACACGTTTACCTATATCGCTCCCGCCAAAGCCGGAGACCATACCCTGAGCATAGAAGTAGCCTTCGACGACGATGAGCGCACAGACAACAACATCGCTCAAGCCACCGTGAAAGTGCTCAGCACCGAACTGCTACCGGCACCCGTACTCGAAGGCGAAACAGCAGCCGATGGCATCACACTCAGCTGGCAGGACCCCAAGGGTAAGGTAGTCGACGGAGCAGAAGACTACGTCGCCTTCAGCTACGACGCACTCGGTGCATGGACCCTGTACGACGGCGACCAGGGATATACACAGAAAGCCAACAACTGGAACGCATCCATAGAATATGCCAACTGGGACACACCCAAGGCATACATCGTCATGGACCCCGTGAAGGCAGGATTCGACCTCGCCGTCGGAGGAGAGAAGTTCAATCCATACAACGGTAAACAGTACTTCGCAGCATGGTGGACCGCAGTGCCCGACGATAGCGAGGAAGGAGGACACCAGATACCCAACGACGACTGGATGATCTCACCCCGACTCAACACAGAGGCACAGACCATCAGCTTCTGGGCAAAAGGATACAAGGGCATAGAGACAGAAGGCTACGTCACAGAAATGAACCACACAGAGCTCATGCGAGTGCTCGCCACAGAGGCGGAGTACAATTCCGCCGACGACATGGACCTTGCCGACTGGGCTATTGTATGCGACACATTCGTCATCGACAACACAACATGGACTCAATACACCGCCGACCTGCCCGCAGGCACCCGTCACTTCGCACTGCAGAGCTGCAGCCAGGAGGGATTCGTCACCATGATCGACGACATCACCTTCACCATTGAGGAAAAGACAGTCGTCGGATACAAGGTCTACCGCGACGGACAGCTCATCGCCACACTGCCCGCCACCACAACTACATACACCGACCTCACTGTTCAAGGGGATTTGCAATCCCCGCACTCCTACACCGTCACCGCCATCTATGAGCAGGGCGAGTCGTTGTCTTCCAACGCTGTCGAAACAGCAGGAACCATCAACCACCTCCCCGGCGATGTCAATGGCGACAACATAGTCGATGTGGCTGATATCGGTGCAGTCATCGACCTCATGGCCACAGGAGGATATGACACCGCAGCCGACGTCAACAACGACAACGTCGTCGACGTCGCAGACATTGGAGCCATCATCGACATCATGGCCGGCAAGTAGAGAAAACGCCAATCCACTAATTCACTAATACATAACGGCTGCTGACGGCAATAGAGCGTCGGCAGCCGTTGTCATATCTCAGTGCCTGAAAGAGCCGTTCTTTCAATGCGAATAAGCCGTTCTTTCGATGCGAATAAGCCGTTCTTTCGATGCGAATAAGCCGTTCTTTCAATGCGAATAAGCCGTTCTTTCGAATCGGATAAGCCGTTCGGTTAAACCTGGAGCAAGAACCAAAAGCGGAGAAAACGGTAAAACAAGCGTTTATTTTTATGAAAAAACATCAAACTGAAACAATAAAAGAGGCCGGATTGGAGCTTTTTGGAAGATACTGATAATAAGGATGTTATAAATTTGGCAAAAATCAGATGGCTCAAAAATGAAAAAGAATGAGACATGGGCAAAAGGTTTGTGAAACTATGCGCAAAAAATATGCTACGCATATATATTGTTATATTAATTAATATTATTAATTTTGCACCCGAATATTACGGAAACAACTAATATTAAATAATAACTAAAACCCAAATGACAAAAAAACTGAAAGAGATGATAAGTCTTGCTAATTGCAAGATGGCATCAAAGACATCGGTTCTGGCTTTGCTGATGATGGTGTTCTCAACACCGTCATTCGCTCAGGGACTAGTCAAGGGTATCGTCGTTGACACCCACGGCGAGTCGGTTATCGGTGCAAGTGTGTTTCAGAAGGACGACCGGAAGAATGGCACTATCACCGACATCGACGGAAACTTCTCACTTAAATTGCCGAACGGCCGTGGCACTATCCTGGTGACCTACGTCGGCATGAAGGACAAGGAAGTGAGAGTCTCCTCAGAACGATTCAACAGAATCACTCTGGAGGAAGACGATGCCCGTATCGATGAAGTGGTTGTGGTCGGTTATGGCCAGCAGAAGAAAGCATCCGTTGTGGGTGCCATCACACAGACCACTGGTGAAGTTCTGGAACGTTCTGCAGGTATCGGCAGTGTGAGTGCCGCCCTTACCGGTAACCTTCCTGGTATTGCGACGATTGCTTCTTCAGGTCAGCCTGGTGAAGAGGACCCGCGCATCTACATTCGTGGTGCTTCGGCATGGAACGTTGATGCCCAGCCTCTTATCCTCGTCGACGGTGTGAAGCGTGAGATCAAGTCTGTCGACATCTCGTCGGTGGCTACGGTCTCCGTGCTGAAGGACGCCTCCGCCACCGCCGTCTACGGTGTGGAGGGTGCTAACGGCGTTATCCTGATCACCACGAAGCGTGGTGTGGAGGGCAAGGCCCGTATCGACGTGGGCTTCAACGCAACGCTGAAGGCCGTGTCAAAGCTCCCGCGCAAATACGACTCCTACGACGGCTACATGTTCCGCAACCAGGCCGTCGAGCATGAGCTGGCCATTGGCGGCGACGCTTCGTGGGCATACTACCGTCCGCAGACATTCATCAACAACTTCCGCAATCAGGACTACACCGTAAAGCCCAACTATGACGTCCAGGGCAACTACCTGGGCGACTACAGTCAGGCCGAACGCTATCCCAATATTGACTGGCAGGACGAGATGTTCCGGAATACGGCCATGTCGTATAACGCCAACCTCAATTTCTCCGGTGGTACGCAGTATGTGAAGTATTTCGTGGCCTTCGACTACCAGAATGAGGGTGACATGACCAAGCTCTGGGACAACCACCAGGGTTACGAAGGCGGTTATGCCTACAACCGTCTGAACGTGCGTTCAAACCTGGACTTCCAGATCACTAAGACCACTCAGTTCCACGTCAATCTGGCTGGTTCCAATGCCCAGCAGAAGACTCCCCGTTATTACTGGGGCAACAGCGGCGAGTGGTTCCAGCAGCAGCACTGGATGGGTGCCTACCGCATGGCTCCTAACCTCTTCCCCGTTCGTTATTCTGACGGCTCATGGGGTTACTACCCGCTGGTCTCCAACATCGAGAACTCTCCTGCCGGCGTGGCCATGTCGGGTTATGAGGTCCGTACCATCACCCGTGTGTTCACCGACTTCACGCTCGAGCAGAACCTTGACTTCGTGACCAAGGGCCTTGTCGCCCGCGGCACCATCTCCTGGGATAACCAGTTCAGTGAGTCCGGCCGTGGTATTGATGCCACTGAAATGAGCGACGGTAAAAACCAGAAGCGAGCATACATTCTTCCTGAGAACGGTCAGTTTATGCCGCAGAACCTGATTGACCCGACCACCGGTTTCGACTTCTATGAAAGAGTCAGTTGGAATCCTGCTGCCGGTAGCGTAAACAGCACCAGCCGTGCTACCGAAATGTCGCTCCAGCTCTTCTGGGGACGTCAGCTCGGCGATCACAACGTGACGGTCATGGGTAACTGGAAGCGCCGCATTAATGCCGGCAATGCCGACCTGGAGTTCCGCCGTGAGGACTGGGTGTTCCGTACGACATACGATTATCTGAGCCGCTATTTCGCCGAGTTCAACGGTGCCTACAACGGCTCGCAGAAGTTCTCGCCCGACAGGCGCTTCGCCTTCTTCTGCTCAGGAGCTCTCGGCTGGATGATGTCGGAAGAGAAGTTCATGAAGCCCTTAAAAGATAAAGGTATTATAGACATGCTGAAGATTCGCGGCTCTATCGGTGAGATTGGTGACGACAGCGCCGGTGACCGCTGGGCTTACCTGACGAACTGGGAAGTGGTCGGTCCGTTCCGCATGAATACTGATGGTTCTAACAGCCCGTTCACCGGCTACAAGGAAGCCAGCATCGCCAACCCCGACCTGCGCTGGGCCACGGTGAAGAAGATGAACCTCGGTTTCGACTACGCCTTCATGCACGGCATGTTCGCAGGTAGCTTCGACTGGTTCCGCGATGACCGCTACGACATCTTTATCTTTGGTGCCGACCGTTCGGTGCCTTCCTACTATGGTGCTGCCAAGACGCCCGACATCAACAAGGGTAAGATCAAGAACACCGGTTTCGAGCTCGAGCTCCGCTTCAACAAGGTGCTAAGCAATGGCATGCGCTTCTGGGCAAACACCAACTACACCTACGCCCACAACAAGATTATACTGAAGGACGACCCGAAGCTGTTCCCCGACTATCGCAAGCAGCAGGGCTATGCCAACGGCCAGTATGTCTCGTTCATTGACAACGGTTATATCGGCTCCTACGATGAATTATATAGTACGGCCGAGCGCGATGGCAGCGACCAGGTCCTCATCGGCGACCACTATATCGTTGACTTCAACGGCGACGGTAAGGTCGATAACACCAACGACCAGGCCCCCTTCGGATACACTGGAACGCCGGAGCACACCTACAACGCCACCATCGGATGGGACTGGAAAGGCTGGAGCTGCTTCGCACAGCTCTACGGCGTGACGGGCGTCACCCGCGACGTCGGTCTGCCCTCGTTCGGCGACAAGCTGCTTACCGTCTATGACAACGGCCAGTGGTGGAACCCGATGGACGGCGGCGGCGAGGTTGTCGTGCCGCGTTTCAACACCCAGGTCTCCTACAACGACGGAACACAGTATCTCTATGACGGTTCCTACTTCCGTCTGAAGAACGTGGAGGTGGCCTACACCTGGACGAAGGGCTGGATTAAGAAGCTCGGCTTCACCAGCCTGAAGCTCTACCTGAATGGTAACAACCTCTTCCTGATCACAAAGATGCCTGACGACCGTGAGAGTAACTACGGATGGAGTGGAGGCGGCGGCGCCTATCCTACCGTCAGACGTTATAACTTCGGATTTAAGCTTTACATTTAGTAAATCGTAGATATCAAGGTGACAAATCGTAAATCGTAAATTCGTAAATCGTAATTAATTATGAAATACAATAATAATATAAAGACCCTTTTGTGTGGTTCTCTGCTCCTTCTGGCTGGCGGTGCATGCCTGACGTCGTGTACCGACTGGCTCGACAAGGATCCGGAGTCGATTGTGGCAGAGGATGAGGCATTCAAGAACTATCGCAACTTCCAGGGATATATTGAGGAAATCTATAGTAAGATTCCTAATAAGGAGCAGGCCAACTATTGCTCCGGATGGAACATGGGCGACGATGCCGTTCACAACCCTGAAGGCTATCCGCACATCGACCATCAGGTAGACCTTGGCAACTATCGTGACATCTGGGATCCCGCTACGCCAAAGCAGTGGTGGGTGAATGGTGGCAACTGTTCACTCTGGAACGACTCATGGTACTGCATCCGTAAGTGTAACATGGGTATCGAGCAGATCAAGTCGATGATCGGCACCGACGAGGAGCGCGACCTGCTGCTCGGACAGATGTATTTCTTCCGCGCCTGGTGGCATTTCGAGCTGATGTGCTACTTTGGCGGACTGCCCTACATCGACAAGGCTTTCGAGGCAACTGACATCCCCGAGCTGCCGCGCCTTTCCTTCCAGGAATGTGCCGACCGCTGTGCGCAGGACTTCGAAAAGGCCTACGAGCTCCTTCCCCTGGACTGGGACGAGACACTTGCCGGTATGCAGACTTCTGGAAAGAACGACCTGCGTGTCAACAAGTTCATGGCCCTCTGCTATCTTGGCAAGGTCTATCTCTGGGCTGGCTCACCGCTCATGAAGGAGTTCGAGAAGGCCAAGGACGGCGGCGTTCCCCAGCTCTTGGGCGCCAGCAGCAACGGCAAGACCTACGACTATGACGTCGCCTACTGCCAGAAGGCAGCCGAGACGTTCGGAAGGGCCCTTGAGATGGTAAGCAGAAAAACGGTCAAATATCGTCTCGCAGAGTTCAGGTATACTAACATCTACGACCACGAGCGTGATGAGAATTATGAGACCAACTATTCCGACATCTTCTATACCCACGCGCAGAACTGGCTACAGCCCGGAACGTGTGAGGCCATCTTCCGCGGCCCGTCGAATGCCGACGGCTCCAACTGGAACAACTCCAAGATTTTCGGCCCCAAGGTGCTGGGTATCGTGCCTCATGACAATATCATCCACCACCCGACGGCAAACCTCATCGACCAGTACGGAATGTCAAACGGACAGCCTATCTACCTGATACAGAACGGTGAGTACGTGCTGAACCCGGAAGCCGACTGGGACCCTGAACATCCTTATAATAACCGCGACCCACGATTCTATCACGACATCGTGTTCGACGGATTCCACTATGTACTCAATACGGAGAACTTCACCGATGCTCAGAAGAATCTCCAGCTTGACTACTGCTCCCTTTACACGGGTGGTGCCATGCGTGCCATCGACAATGGCAGTAGCACGGGCTACTTCATCCAGAAGCTCGTTCCCCACCAGTGTAACGAATATGACCGCTGGTGCTACGGATGGGAAGCCGGTAACACCTTCCACACCTATCTGCCCTACATGCGCCTGGCTGACATCTATCTGATGTATGCCGAGGCACAGGCTGCTATCTCCACAAGTGCAAAGCAGCTGAAGGAAAAGCCGGTCTACTGTCCTTCACTGTCGGCTGTCGACGCTATCAACGCGCTCCGCGACCGTGTAAGCTCAGACGACTATCCCATGGAGCGTGTGCTGCCTCAGTTCATGGACACCAGAGAGCACTTCATCGACGAAGTGCGTCGTGAACGTGCCGTAGAGCTTGCGTTTGAAGGCTTCCGCTGGTGCGACCTCCAGCGCTGGCTCCTCCTTACCGAGCCTCCCTACACGGTGAAATACTCTCATGAGTTCGAGCGCCTGGAGAAGGACGACTGGTTCAAGACACACGACCCGAAGGACCAGAAGGTCGGAAACTTCCACAAGGAAGAGCTGATTTCACGTCGTCTCGAGTCGAAGCACTACTGGTTCCCGCTTCCTGACAAGGATATCTATCTTTACACAGGATACTCACAGAATCCCGGATGGTAAAGCAAAGGGAAAAAGGAAAAGTGAATAGTGAACAATTTGCTACCGCTATAAAAACAATGATTATGAAAAATATAAAAACAAACATATTTCTCTTTGCCATGTTGGCTGCATCGCCTCTGACGGTCAATGCCCAAGTCGCTGACGACGCAGATTCTATCGCGGCAAAAAAGAAAGTCCATGTTGCTTTCCGCGACAAGGATGCCGACCATCTCCTTGGTGGCATTTCATACGTTGACATGGAAGAGCTGTCGAAGAAGGACTATACGATGAGCAGTCTTGAAGACCTGTATGCTCTTGTCGGCGGATGGAACGGCAACAACCTTTGGGGCATGGATAATGACCGTCTTGACAATAACGACAACAGCAACATGCCGCTCGTTATTATCGACGGGGTGAAGCGTCCGTCCAACAACGTGCTTCCTTCTGAAATAGAGCAGGTGACATTCCTCAAGGGAGCGCAGGCAGTGGTGCTCTACGGCCCTAAGGGCGCTAAGGGCGCTATCCTCATTACCACCAAGCGAGGAACGGTCGACGGACTTCAGATCAAGGCCAATGCCAACACGGGCTGGCATTATGCAAAGGAGTTTCCGGAGTATCTCGGCTCGGCAGAGTATATGACACTCTACAACGAAGCCTGTATCAACGACCAACTGGCCAGCGGACCGAAGTACACGCAGCAGGATATCTACAATCATGCGTCAGGCTCCAATCCTTACCGCTATCCCAACGTGAACTACTATTCCGACGAGTATATCCGCAAGGCATACAACCGTTCTGAAGGTACGCTGGAGATTCAGGGTGGAGGTACTCGTGCACACTTCTACACGAACATCAACTACTACCGCATTGAGGACCTGCTTAACTTCGGTGAGGCAAAGGAGAACTACACCGACCGCTTCAGCGTTCGTGGTAATGTAGACCTCGTCATCAACAAACTCGTCAAGGGTTATGCTAACGCCAGCGCTACGTTCTACAATGCAAACAAGAACAAGGGCGACTTCTGGAGCGCAGCAGCTACCATGCGTCCAAACTTCCCGGAAAACGCTGCACCGCTGATTGACATCGACATGGTCGACCCGAATGCTTCCAAGGCTATGGCTATCCTTAATAAGTCGCTCAACCTGCTCAACGGAAAATATTTCCCCGGCGGTACCACCCAGACCACGTCAAACGCCATAGCCGACTGCTACTTCGGCGGTAAGACAAGAGACGTCAGCCGTCAGTTCCAGTTCGATGCAGGTATCAACTACGACATGAACAAGTTCCTCAAGGGCCTGTCATTCAAGACGATGTTCTCCATCGACTATGCTGCCAACTACAGCCTGGCGTATAACAACCAGTACGCAGTGTTCATCCCCACTTGGAGTAACTATAACTCAAAGGATGCCATCGTAGGCCTCAAACAGCAGGGCGATGAAATCATTACTGGTCACATGGCCATGTCTAACACGGCTTATCGCCAGACCATCAGCTGGAACGGCCACTTCGACTACGAAAACACATTTGCCGGTAAGCACCACGTTACGGGTATGTTCCTCGGCAATATGTATACCACGACCTCCAGCGGTCAGTATCATCGCTATGCAAATGCCAACTTAGGCCTGCAGGCTGGTTACGACTATATGTGCCGTTACTTTGCCGACATTTCTTTGGCTGGCGTTCATTCCGCCCGTCTTCCTAAAGGTCACCGTGAGGCCATCTCGCCTTCGTTCACCATCGGTTGGAACATTGCCAAGGAGAGCTTCATGGAGGGAACCTTCGTCGACGACCTGTTGCTCAGCGCATCATACAGCGACCTCAGAGAGGATATCGATGTCTTCCTGAATGACAATCAATACTATATTTACGATGCCCAGTGGCTGACTGACGGTAGCGGATTCACCTGGAACGAAGGAGCTTCTGCAAACCTTACCTACTCCCGGACGGGTAGCAATCCCGCCCTCGACTTCATCCATCGCAAAGAATGGTCTGTAAGCCTTCGTGGCTCGTTCTTTGACAAGCTTATTTCTACCGAACTCACGTTCTTCAATACCGATATGGATGGCTTTATCATTCAGAACCCGAGCACATTCCCCTCACATCTGTCGGGCGGTCTCTCCGGTAGTTCGTTCAAGCCGGCCATCAACAATGACATCCAGAACCGCAAGGGCCTTGACTTCAGCGTAACGGCTCAGAAGCAGTTCGGCCAGGTGCATGCTAAGCTCGGCGTCGTCGGTACGTGGCTCAAGACCAATTACTCCAAGCGCGATGAAGTCGTAGAGTACGATTACCAGCATGTAGAGGGACGTCCGCTGGATGCCATCTGGGGCTACCAGTGCCTCGGCTTCTACACTAACAATGACTTCGATATTTCCACAAGTGCCGACGGCAAGATAAAATACACGATAAAGGATGGCCTTCCCAAATCGGCAATCGGCGGTAATATCCAGCCGGGTGACCTGAAGTACGTGGACGTGAACGGCGACGGAACCATCAACAGTAAAGACCAGGTCTATCTGGGTAAGAATGGTGCCTACGGCGCTCCGTTGACACTCGGTGTGAACATCACGCTCAAGTATAAGGACTTCACGCTCTTCATCCTTGGTAACGGACAGTTCGGCGCATACGGAATGAAGAACAACAGTTACTACAATATGCAGAGTACCGACAAGTATTCTGTCAATGCACGTGGCCGTTGGACTCCAGAGACGGCAGATGTTGCCACTCATCCTCGTCTGACCACCTATAGCTCTGCTAACAATAGTGCCGCTTCAACATTCTGGATTTACAGCACCGACCGTTTCAACCTCCGCAAGGTGCAGCTCACCTACGACTTCCCGAAGACACTGTTTGACGGAAAGTGGGTGAAGGCCCTCTCGGTTTATCTGAACGGAAACGACCTCCTCACCATCTCAAAGAACCGTAAGCTGCTGGAGACAAACATCGGCTATGCGCCACAGACTCGCTTCTATAATCTTGGTGTTAAGGTAACCCTCTAATACAATAAACAATAAACGTCAAACAATAAATATTGTGCAGAATGAAAAAGAATTCAATAATAAATAGAATGACCAGTAAAATAACGGTTATTGGTTATTGTTTATTGGTTATTGGCTTGGTCTCTTGCGAGGATATGTTCGAGCCTGCAAAAGAAAACACGCGACAGGAGGAAGCCATGTACGAGGAGTCTGCCTACGCATACGGCCTGCAGATGTACGGCTACGGGCGGCTGCCTTATCAGACGACCACCACGACCGACGTTGCCACCGACGATGCTGTGACAAACGTTACAACCAGCGCGTACCTGAATATGGCAAAAGGTACATGGGCCTCTGACAACAACCCCATGGCTCAATGGGACAATTGTAAGGATGGCATCCAGTATGTCAATAAGTTCCTTTCAATCGTAGAAAACGTAAAGTGGGCACCCAGCGCCGTTTCAAAGCAGAAGATGTTCATTGACCGTCTGAAAGGTGAGTCATTCGGCCTTCGCGCTCTCTTCTATTACTATCTGCTGCAGGCTCATGGAGGCTATGCTGACGATGGACAGCTCTACGGTGTGCCCCTGCTTACTGTCGCTGAAGACGGTAGCTCCGAGTTCAACCAGCCCCGTGCTCTTTTCGCTGACTGCGTAAAGCAATGCTTCGCCGACTGTGACAGCGCAATGGCACTTCTTCCTCTGGATTATGTGGATGTAAACGACAATAGCGAAATCCCTGCAAAGTATCAGGCACTCGGTGCTGAGAAGACCGGCTACAACCTCGTTTTCGGTGTCAGGTCGAAAGGCCTCTTGTCCGGAAAGATTGCTGAGGCCATCAAGGCACAGGTTGCCCTTCTGGCTGCAAGTCCTGCCTTCCGTGACCAGAGCGGCGTCACATCTGCTGAGGCTGCAACGATTTGTGCAAGTGTTCTCAAGCGCATTAATGGCTTAGAGGGATTTGACAGGTCAGGTAACACCTGGTACAAGAACAAGACAAAGCTTTCTCCTGAAGCATCGGAGATGGATGAGATGCTTTGGCGTGAAGACCGTCATAACAACAACGACCAGGAGAAGTCAAACTTCCCGCCGACGCTCTATGGCGGCGGACAGGTGAACCCGTCGCAGAATCTCGTCGATGCATTCCCCATGAACAACGGACGGCCTATCGCAGACCCGAAGTCGGGATACGACCCACAGAATCCCTACGCCAACCGTGACCCGCGTCTTGCCAACAATATCATCTATAACGGTATGACGTTCAAGAAGGCTGTTATCTTTACAGGTGTGGGCATGCCGAATGAAGAGAGCAAGTACGAAGACAACCTCAACTACGTCGAGAAGTCCACACGTACCGGCTATTATCTTAACAAGCTCCTTCGTGAGGACGTCAGTGTGAACCCCGCTTCAAGTCTTACTCAGTATCACATCTATCCGCGCATCCGCTATACGGAGATGTTCCTGGCATACGCCGAGGCAGCTAACGATGCATGGGGCCCTGCCGCCGACCCCACGGGAGTCGGATTCACGGCCTACGACGTTATCAAGGCCATCCGTGAGCGTGCCGGGCTCGGAAAAGATGAGTTCGGTCGTGACCTCCCCAATGGCGACGAATATATTGAGGAGTGCAAGGCTGACAAAGAGAAGATGACATCGCTTATCCGCAACGAGCGCCGCATCGAGCTTTGCTTTGAGAACAAGCGCTTCTGGGATCTACGCCGCTGGTTGATGCCTCTTAACGAGCCTGTCAAGGGAATGAAGATTGAGAAGATTGACCCCGAAGCTGAAGACAGTCCCCTCAAATACACCGTTGTTGAAGTCGAGGACCGTAATTTCGACAATTCCTATCAGTGCTACGGCCCCATTCCTAAGGGCGAACTCCTCAAGTGGAGCAACCTCAAGCAAAACAAGGGCTGGCAGTAAATGAAGAATGATGAATGAAGAATGAAGAATTTGCTACCGCTTCAGCGGTACTTAAAAACAATACTAATATGAATACAATTATTAATAATAATAAGAAGGTACGAAGCGTGAAAATGACAATGAAGTGGCTCGGCGCAGCATTCTTCATTCTTCATTCTTCATGTCTTCTTGCTATAACGCAGACAAGGAGTTCCCGGACTATGAAGGAGGCACGACGGCCTACTTCGCCTTCCAGTTCCCGGTACGTACCCTCATACTGGGCAACGACATCTACGACAACACGCTCGACAACGAGCACAAGTGCCGTATATGGTCAACGATGGGCGGAGCATACGGTGGGCGCAACGCCACTGTAGATTTTGTAGTCGACCCGACCCTTTGTGACAACCTCTATTTTACGGATGAAGGCGGCAACGCAGCTGCTCAAGTGCTTCCCATGCCGACAGAATATTACAAGCTGTCGACCAATGCCATTCCTTACAATGGCGACTCCCGTGGCTACGTGGAAGTGCAGTTCACCGATGCCTTCTTCAGCGATTCGCTGTCAGCAGGCAACGCATACGTCATTCCGCTTCGGATGACCAAGGCAAATGGCATCGACCATATCCTCTCCGGTACACCACGTGAAGGCCTCACTCCTTCCCGCACCAATACCGACGACTGGGAAGTGCTGGCCAAGGACTATGTGCTCTACTGCGTGAAGTACATGAACCCCTGGCAGGGAAAATACATCCGCCGAGGTCTTGACATCATTACGGAAAACGAAGTCGTCTCGAGAATTGTCCGCAAGGACACGTCACTGGTAAACACTGACATCGAGCATTACAAGACGAACCCAGTGAACCAGAACGACGAAATCTGCGGCATCACCACCAAGAATATGAAGCAGGCCATCTTCCCCATCGGCATCAATATTGGCAGCGATCAGTATGGAAAAAGGCCTTCCCAGATTTGCCGTCTCATCCTCACCTTTGACGGCGACAAGTGCGTTGTCTCCATCGACGACCCCGAAGTCACTGTCGAGGGCTCCGGCGAGTTTATCGTCAAGGGGACCCAGAAGCCAGAGTACAAGGAATACCAGTGGGGCAACATGAACGGACAGCTCCTTGACCGCGACATCCTCCGCCTGGCATACTCCGTGAACTTCAAGAAAGGCAGGGTCATCGGTACGAGGAAGGAAAAGAAAGGCACCAAGGAAGTGGAAGTGGACTGGATTCTTGAGAACGACGTGCATGTGTCGACCAACGACACCCTGGTCATTCAGACTCGTGAGTCTAACAAGAGAGAGTTCTTCTCGCCCAAGTACGTGAAGATTCAAGAAGGAACTGAAACCCCAACCGAAGAATAATATAGGAGGCTAAGATATGAACAAGAATTTCAGAAACGCTCTCTTCATGCTGGCAGCAGGTGCCCTTGCCGTCTCCTGTGCCGACTATAACGAGACCGACAATTTCAGTGCCCAGCCCGACCCCGCTTTTGTGGAGCCCTATAAGGACCTGGCCCCTGTCAAGTCCTATCTCGACCGCAGCAAGTATCCGAACATGACGCTTGGTGCCACGCTTGCCGTCACCGATTTCAACAAGCAGGAGCTGGCCCATGCTGCTGCCATCACCAACTTCGACGACCTCGCTTTCGGCAAGTCGCTCATGTCGGGCTCCATCATCACCGCAAAGGGTGTGATGAACTTCCTCGACATGAAAGACCTGCTCGACCATGTGCAGGAGATAGGTGGCAAAGTGTTCGGCAGCCCTATTGCGGCTAATGCCAACCAGGCCGACGACTGGCTGAACCTGCTCACTGCCCCTATTGAGGTCATCGTCGACTATATAGAAGGAAAGAAAGTCGACTACACCACCATGAGCTTAGGCGAATACGAGTGTACCGTAGAAAGTGGAAAAGTCCCCACTATTGTCAAATACGATGGCATGAACGCTCTGAAGGTAGAAGCCTCCTCTAAAGTCCGCATCGTGGAAGGCTTCGAGGTCGACCACCTCTCCAAATACACCATCACCATGTGGATGAGGTCCGACAAGAGAGCAACCTTCTCTGTCAATTTCTCGGGCACCAAAGCTGAGAGCAGCACTTCTTCAAGTTTTTCCATCGAAGCAGGAGGTAACTGGAAGAAGGTTGTCATAGAGGTTCAGAGTGCCGAAGGCGAAACAGAGGGCTACCTGAGAATCGACAATACCCGTGCAACTGCCGTGTATGTCCAGAAGGTAGACATCGGCTACTTCCCCGACAACCACCGCCCACAGACTGAGAAGGAGGTAACTGACACTATCAACTATGCTATGAACGCATGGTGCGAAGGCCTGATGAAGATTAACGAAGGCCGTATCACTACGTTCGACCTCATCGACGAGGCACTCGACACCAAGGAAGAGCTGGAGAACGGCATGCTCGACATCAAGCACTCTACCGAGAAGGTCTTCTGGCAGGACATCTTTGGCAGCGAGAACTATGCGCCCACAGTGTCGAAGGCTGCCAGCAAATACTACGAGGAGTATGGCGGCGACCCCGCAGCTTTGAAGTTCTTCATCAGCGAGACTGGCTTGGAGAACGACAAGCGAATGGAGAGCCTCAAATACTGGATTGACATCTGGGACAAGAATGGCGCCAAGATTGACGGCATCAATGCCAAGGTCAATCTCACCTTCAGCGAAGATGCCGCCAAGCAGGAAGCCTACCGTGTATCGCTCGACAAGCTCCTTACCAACCTTGCTGCTACGGGCAAGCTCATCCGCCTCTCCAACTTCGACATCAAGTATCAGGATGCTTCAGGCGGAAACGTGACGGCAGACAAAATCACAGCCGAGCAGCGTCAGAAGCTGGCCGACTACTATGCCTATGTCATCAAGAGCTATATGGACAAGATTCCTCACGAGAATCAGGCCGGCATCTGCAAGGGCAACCTCGTCGATACGAGTGACCCCGTAGGACTTTGGTCAAAGAACAAGAATCAGGACTGGGTGCGCACAGCCACCTATAAGGCTTTCTGCGACGCACTCAGCGGAAACTAAAAACGTATTAATCATTTATTTTTTCTTTTTAATTCATTTTTATTATTAACCAAAACTGTTTTTATTATGAAAAAACTATTTACAGTTGTTGCTCTCCTGGCATGCTTCATGGGAGCAAATGCGAAAACGGTGGTTGACGCAGAAGTCAGCTTTGCCGACGCTACCGAAGTTCAGTTGGGTTGGGGCTTTTTTGTTGAAGGCTCCGCTCTTGACATCCAAGATGGCTGCCTCCATTACAGCAGCCCTGGAATGCCAGAGGGTGCCAACCCATGGGATACACAGTTCACGCTTGCCGGTTTAAATGGCATTAATATTGAGATTGACGTGACCTATACTATCGAATTGAAGATTAAAGGTTCTGTTGAAGATAACTTCCAGAATCTCGCCTTCGCTGGTCTCGATCCTTACGGAACCCCTCATGTTACAACTGAGTGGCAGGTACTTCAATTGGAGTATAAAGCAACAGGCACTAACAATGCAAGCCCACTTTTCCAGTGTGGTAACTGGGCTGGTGAATGGTGGATTGAGTATGTCAAAATCACCCACGAGGAGGCAGATGATGATACGCCTGTCCAGTGGGAGAACATCGCCACTAATGGCGATGCTTCTGCCGAGTGGGATGATCCCGAGATGAAAGGCGGCGATGAAGGCTGGGAGAATGTTGTCGCATGGTCAAAGGAGTGGGGCTACCTCATGGAAGACCAGATTACCGACCAGCCGTCAGACGCCGAGTTTATACCCAGACCACACCCTGCAACCATTGAGGACGGTGTGTTCGTAAGCCATGCCAAGGCAGTCAGTCCGATTTTGCACTATACGCAGGATTGGGACCTCGGATATGCCCAGTACAGTTCTGGTGACGAGATGCCCCACAACACCTGGCAGAACCAGTTCTGGATTAACTTCCCGAGAGCTTTCAAGAGCGGTGAGCAGTACAAGCTTACATTCGATTACAAGGCTTCGGAGGCTGTCTCTGTCCCCACTCAGGACCATCAGAACACTCCGGGCGACTACCTTGGTGGCGGTTCCGTAGGCAACCTTAATTTCGAAACAGAATGGAAGACCTTCGAAAGGGAACTCACTGCAGCTGATGGCGTTCACTCACTCGCTTTCAACTTGTTAGATGGTGGAGAAGCACCAAATCAGAACTGGAAGAAGGACATTGATTTCTTCTTCGACAATATCCAAGTGTCAACGATGGTGCTCGAGCATGGTTACTTCGTTACTGGTACTGACATTGAGGATAGCGACCCCGAATATCAGTTCGGCAAAGCTATTGCATTTGAATACGACGAAGCCTCAAACGCATACTTTGCAACCATTGGTACCGAGGGCAAAGAAGACACTTGGGTCAACCAGGTCATGATTTCCACCGTGAAGGGTAACACCAAGGCCTACAAGGCTGCTACACTTAAGTGCGGTAAGGTGGTGAAGAGCGACCCCGAGGAGTGGCTTCCCTTAACAGAAGCTGCAAATGCCAAGATTGACCTCCCCGCACGCGGTGTATGGTCTATCGTTATTGGTATTGAAGAAGATGGTCTTCTGATTAGCTTTGAGCA
>JAGCNO010000016.1 GCA_017645905.1 Prevotella sp.
CGCCCAGCCACGTCTTGATGCTCTGTGACGAGACGCCAGCGGCAATGACCACGAGCAGCTGTCGGGCAGGGGAGAGGGCGTCCTTGATGCCCGTCAGTACACGCTCTACCAGCCAGGGCTTTACGCAGACGCACACCACGTCGGCCTTGCTGGCCGCAGCGGCATTGTCGGTGGTGGTCTGTACGCCCAGCTTCTTGAATTTCTCTACTACCGTGGTCGACGGGTCGCTCACGGTGATGTCTGTAAGTGCGAAGGCACCGCACTTCACAAGGCCTTCTACGGTGGTGCCACCCATGGCACCAGCTCCTATCATTGTTATCTTCATGAGGTTTTGAGTTTTTGAGTTTTTGAGGGTTCTAACAAATCGAAAATCGTAAATCCGTAAATCGAAAATTACATGGCTTTCTCCAGTCTGCCGACAAAGTCGTCGGCCATTTCGCGGGTGAACGTCAGAGGGGGCAGCAGTCGCAGCACGTTTTGGCCAGAGCAGCCGGTGAAGGCGTGCTGCTCATAGAGCAGTTTTTCACGTATCGGCTTCTGCGGCACATTCAGCTCGATGCCTATCATCAGACCTCTTCCGCGTACCTCTTTAATATTGTCATTATTTAATTTTTTAATTTTATCCATCAGGTAGTCACCCACGGAGCGGGCGTTGTCTACCAGCTGTTCCTGCTCCATGACATCGAGAACGGCCAGCGCTGCAGAACAGGCCAGGTGGTTGCCGCCGAAGGTGGTGCCCAGCTGTCCGTAGACGGCCTCGAACTCAGGCGAGATAAGCACGGCCGACATGGGGAATCCGTTGGCGATGCCCTTGGCTACGGTGATGATGTCGGGGCGGATGTTGAGCCACTGGTGGGCAAAGAACCGGCCAGAGCGACCGTAGCCACACTGTATCTCGTCGCAGATAAGCACGGCTCCTGCCTTCTTGCAAGCCGCCGACAGCCGCTGGGCAAACTCAGGTGTGGCCACCTGTATGCCGCCCACGCCCTGTATGCACTCCAGGATGACGGCACACACATCGCCCTTCTCCAGCTCACGCTCCCAGGGCTCCGGGTCGTTGTAGGGCAGGAAGGTCACATGGGCGTTGTCGTTGATGGGCGCCACAATCTTCGGGTTGTTGGTCACCTCTACGGCCAGGCTTGTACGTCCGTGGAAAGCCTTCTCACAGGACAGTACGCGGGTCTTGCCCGTCTTGAATGAGGCCAGCTTCAAGGCATTCTCGTTGGCCTCGGCACCGCTGTTCACAAGGAACAGCTGGTAGTCGTCGTAACCGCACAGGCGACCTAGACGCTCGGCCAGCTGCACTTGCAGAAGGTTCTTCACAGAATTGGAGTAGAAGCCCAGCTGGTTCAGCTGTTTCGCCACCTGCTCTACATAGTGAGGGTGGCAGTGACCGATGCTGATGACGGCATGGCCGCCGTAGAGGTCAAGGTACTCCTGACCTTTGTCGTCCCACACTTTGCATCCCTCGCCACGTACGATGTTCACATCAAACAAGGGGTAAACGTCGAATAGTTTCATTGTTGTGTTGCTTTAATATATTAATAGGTTATGTTTTCAAGGAAAAGGGCGTTGGCGGGCATCGACTCGCCAGCCTCTGTGCGCTGCTTGCCCTCGATGACCTTGCGGAAGTCATCTAAGGAGAGACGGTGACGGCCCACGTCGATGAGCGTACCCACGACGGCCCGCACCATGTTGCGGAGGAATCGGTTGGCCGTAATCTCGAAGTACCACTCCTCCGTTGTCGGGGATTTGCAATCCCCGACCTTATGCCACTGTGCATGGGTGACTTTGCAGAGCGTGGTCTTCACGTCGGCATGGCTCTTGCAAAAGGCCCCGAAGTCGTCGTACTCCAACAACATGGCAGCCGCCTCGTTCATCAGCGGGAAGTCCAGGTCGTAGTGTGTCTGCCAGGAATAATGTCTCAGGAACGGTGACTTGCCCGTATGGACAAAATAGCGGTAGGTGCGCGATGTGGCCGAGAACCGGGCATGCATGTCGTCACCCACAGGCTCAACTTTCTGTATGGCAATGTCGGCCGGCAGCAGCCGGTTCAGCTTGTAGGCCAGGTCGTGCAAATTGAAAGATAGCGTCGAGGCTTCAAAGTGCGCCACCATCATCCGGGCATGAACCCCAGTGTCCGTCCGTCCTGCTCCTGTCAACTGAATATCCTCTCTGAGGATAAGCGAGAGGGCACGCTGCAGCTCGCCCTGCACGGAGATGCCGTTGGGCTGAACCTGCCAACCGTGGTAGCGAGTGCCGTCGTAGCTGAGGGTGATGAAATAACGCATGTCGTCTTGGCCACTTTAGTCGTGGCTTGGTTTGATTTGTGGCGGCAAAGGTACGACTTTTTCCTGAAACGACAAAGCAGATGCATCTTTTTCAAAGAAAAACCTTGAAACATTTGGCAGTTCGGCGAATTCTGTGTATTTTTGCAGCCTGCAAGTGATTAAATGATATAGAGATTTATGAAAAGGACATTTTTAGTTATTATTGTGAACGTACTCTTCTGCTGTGCCGCTGTCTTTGCACAGGAGGTGCAGAAGAGCGAGTTGGAGCAGCGTGCCGAGGCCGAGATTAAGAACGGAAAAAACACGTCGGCTCGTTATTACTATATCCGTGCCTATGAGGACTATGTCAACAAAGGCCAGATGAAGCAGGCCGTGGCCTGTGGCACGAAGGGTGCAGCGCTGTATTACCAGAAAGACAACCTCTACAAGGAGGCGTTCGACTTGCTGCGCGGTATTGACCAGACCATCTCGGCAGCCAACGTGAGCGCAGCCGAAGGGGGAGCACTGCACTACATGACGACGAAGGAGCGCATGCAGATGTATCTGAAGATGAGGAGGTATGAGAGCACCAGGGACCAGCTTAACATCATGGAGGCACATGCCAACGCCGCCAACGACGAGGGCGTGACCAGCGACCTGCTCTACAACAAGGCCATCTTCTATTACACCTTCGGGCAGAACGACAAGGGCAATGCTGTGTTTAAGGAAATGGCTGGCAAACTGACGTCACAGAAGGAATACGACAAGGTGGACGAGGTGTACCAGACGCTCATCGCCGCCGGACTTCGTAGCGGCAGCGCCAACATGGTGGCACAGTCGTACAGTAATTATATTGCTTGGAAAGACTCTGTCAGCGAGTTGAAAAGACTCGACGAAACAGGAGCCCTGAAACAGCAGATTGCCGACCACGAGGCCACCATTGAGGATCAGGCTTCCACGCTCTCAACACGTTGGATGACCATCGTGGGACTTGGCATACTGGCGTTGGCACTGGCAGCAGCGCTGGTCATAGGAGCCATCGTGCTGATACGCTACATGGTGCTTTCCAGAAAGCAGAAGAAGACCATTGCACTCGCCAATGAGAGCAACGCCTTGAAGGCAAAGTTCATCAGCAATATCTCCGCTCAGCTGGAGCCCACACTGGGCAAGCTCGACAGCCGCATACCAGAAGTAAAGGCGCTGCAAGACTTCTCACGCCACATTCAGACACTGTCTGAGCTGGAGAGCACGCCTACCGACGCCGTGGGTACTGAGGAGGTGCAGGTAGCTCCGTTCTGCGAGAGCCTCATGGAAGAGATTCGCGGCAAGGTTAAGGGTAATGTGACACTGAACGTGAAAGCTCCGAAGATGACGGCAACGTTCAACAAGGAATACGCTTCGCACATACTCCGCCACCTGCTGGGCAATGCCGCCAAGTACACTCCTGAGGGCGGAAGCGTCACTTTGGAGTTCAAGAAGCGCGGACCGCATACCTTCCAGTTCCTCGTGACAGACACTGGTGAGGGGATTCCGGCAGAGAAGCGCGAAGAAGTGTTCAAGCCCTTCATCGAAATCAAGGACCTCACGCAGGGCGACGGTCTCGGGCTGCCCATCTGCAAACAGATGGCCCTGAAGATGAACGGCGACATTAACGTAGACCCGGAATTCACCAAGGGCACCCGCTTCATACTTGACCTGAATTCATAGATCCTGCGCAAAGCGCAAAAGAAAGCCGCCAAAATAGGCAAATGCTTACTTGCGTACTTGCAAACAAGCAGGGTCTGCGCTGTAAAGGTAGCACTATAATTACAGACGGCCAACGAAAAACGGATTTTTAACTACTCGGGAATAGTTTTTCACTGGGTTAAGAGCCGTTCTTCGGCCTGCGGTGAACGCAGCCGCTATTTCAGCGTCATCTGCAGCAGGTCGTAGTAGGAGCCGTTGTAGACGTTGAAGTCAACGTCGCCATCAACGCCCGGCAGACGGCCGCAATCGGTGTGCTGCCAGAACTTCCACGGACCTTGGTACTCCAGACTGTCCACGTAATAGTGGGCTATCCAATAGGGGTACTGGTTGAAAAGAGAGTCGTCAAGATAATCCAGCTTGAACTTGTAGTTGGTGTAGATAATGGGCTTTACGCCGTAGTGGTTCTCTACCATGAGCAGCCAAGTGAGCACGTCGCGGCGGAAGTCGTCGCGGCTCTGCTCCTTGGGCTTCTTCTCCACGTCGAGTACGGGAGGAAGGTCGCCTTGTTCCAATTGCACTTTGCGGATGAACGCATGTGCCTGGTTGATGGCGGGTGACTGGGTGCTATAGAAATGATAGACGCCACGGGTGAAACCATGCTCGCGGGCAAGGCGGAAGTTGCGTTCGAACTTTTCGTCCACCTTGTCGACACCCTCCGTAGCCTTAATCATGACAAAGCGGATGGGGCAGGAGTCGATGACACCGTTGCGGCGCAACTCTTCCCAGTCGATGTCGCCCTGATAGTGGCTGATGTCGATGCCGTGGATATCGTAGCCCATGGGGTAGCTTACCTCGCACAGCCATTTGCGAAGGTGGCGACCACGATACTGATAGAAGAGCACGCAGAAGACTATGGCGCACAACAATGCCACCATCGCCACTACCCGCCAACGACGGGAAGTCTTGCTTCTCCTTCTGCTATTTTTCCTCACTATGAAGATTATTTAACCACGAATTTGACAATTGTCAAATTCGTGGTCGAAAAAGTTTACTTTGCCTGTTCCAGCGCCAGGGTGCGTGTGGGCTGGTCGCAGACCTCTGTGGGTCCCCAGTACTGGATGGGTCCGGGATAGATGTAGGCCGTGCGGCGGGCCCAGTCGTCACGGTGAGCGGCGAACTCCTTGAAGGGAGCGCCGTCGAGCTCTACGAGGGCCTTGCGGATGACGGGCTTCATCTCGCCGGCACGCTTCTCCATGTTCATCATCATCGTGATGGGCACACCGCCAGCCTTCCACTCGTCGGCAGGAGCCGTGGCGTTCTGGACAATGGCCATGTAGCCGGTCTTGCCTGCGGCGATGAGCTGTGCGGCGCTGTTGCCGAGGGCGTAGCAGTAGTCGGCGTCGAAGTTCGACGGAGCGGCGCAGCGGCCTTCGTAGCCGAAGAAGTGGTGCTGTGTGGCGAACTTGCCCACGAACTGCCCCTTCTTCTTCATCTTCTCCAGCTTCTGGGCGACCATGGTGGAGAGCAGCTTCTCGGTCTCGATGAGGCTCACCTGAACGTTTCCGTGGGGGTCGCGGTCGAGGGCCAGCTGACGGGCAACGCCGACGGGCAGGCTGTTGAACACGGCGAGGTTCTCCTCGGTGAGGTGGCTCTTGGCGAAGTCTACCTGCTCGTCGCGGCTGATCTCCTTAGCCTCGGGCATGGCCAGCACGTCGTTGAGCTGTGCGATGAGCTTCTTGATGGCGGGGATGAACTCGATGACGCCTTCGGGGATGATGACGGTACCGAAGTTGTTACCGTCGGCAGCACGCACGGCCACGGCCTTAGCGATGTAGTCCACGATGTCGTCGAGGCTCTGGCTCTTGGCCTCCACCTCCTCAGAGACGAGGCAGATGTTGGGCTGTGTCTGCAGGGCGCACTCCAGGGCGATGTGGCTGGCCGAGCGGCCCATCACCTTGATGAAGTGCCAGTACTTGCGGGCTGAGTTACAGTCGCGCTCGATGTTGCCGATAAGCTCCGAGTAGGTCTTGCAGGCGGTGTCGAAGCCGAAGGAAGTCTCAATCTGGGCGTTCTTCAGGTCGCCGTCGATGGTCTTCGGGCAGCCGATGACCTGCACGCCGTACTGCTTGGCAGCATAGTATTCGGCCAGCACGCAGGCGTTGGTGTTCGAGTCGTCGCCACCGATGATGACTACGGCCTTGATGTCGAGCTGGCGGATAATCTCCAGTCCCTTCTCAAACTGCTCCACCTTCTCCAGCTTTGTGCGGCCAGAGCCAATCATGTCGAAGCCGCCGGTGTTGCGATACTCGTCGATGATGTCCTTTGTCAGCTCCATGTAGTTGTGGTCAACGAGTCCGCCGGGGCCGAGGATGAAGCCGTAGAGGCGGTTCTCGGGGTTGAGCTTCTTCAGTGCGTCGAAGAGGCCGGTGATAACGTTGTGTCCGCCAGGTGCCTGACCGCCGCTGAGGATAACGCCGACGTTCATCTTACCGTGAGCCGTCTCCTCGCCGGGGACAAACTCCACGAGAGGCATACCGTAAGTGTTGGGGAAGAGCTTCTTGATTTCTTCCTGGTTGTCGACACTCTGCGTGGGGGCACCCTCCACGGCTTTCACTGCGCCCTGAAGTCCGCGTGGCAGCTTAGGCTGATAGGCGGAACGGGCAATCTGCAATGCACTTTTTTCCATTATTACGTTTTTGTTTATAAATGAACTAATATTTGCGGCCACAAAAGTACAAAGATTCCCCGAGCCTTACAAATATTTCTGCAATATTTAACAATGAGGTCCAGGGGCTGTCCAGACTTTGACCTCTCTGAGCTCGGGTTAGGATTTATTGTAACTTTTGTCCTATGGCGTTGTAGCGTGTGCCGTTCTTCACGATGACGATGCGGCTGTCAATCAGCATCTTACGACCGCTAACGGCAGCTTTGGCGTCAGCAGCCGTGATGCCTGTGGTGTTGCCTACGGGCACCTTGACCAGCATATCGTAGATGCGTGCACCGCCGTTGGCGTCGGACTGCTGGAAGATGATGCTGCGAACGTTCATCAAGTCGTCTTCGCTGGTGAGTCCGGCAGCCTCCAGGATGTCGTAGCTGCCATAGGCTCCCTTGCTGTACTTCTTGGTGGTGACGCTGCTGGTGGTGCCGTCGGCCATGGTGTAGGTAATCTTGAACTGTCGGCCTCCGGTGGTGAAGAGGTTGATTTTCAGCTCGAAGACTCCATCGTCGAGGAGGAGCTTGAAGCCGCCGTTGGACTCGCCGAGGCAGAGGGCTCCCTTGCCGAAGCCAGATGCCGTCTCGTCCTTCTCGGGGTCGATGGTCGTGGCGGTCTTGTCGCCCTGTATCATCTCAAAGATGGTCTTCAGGTCTGCGGGCATGTCGGCTTCGGCATCCTGAAAATGATACCAGCCGTCGGTATAGACATAGAAAGGCTTGACGAGGGTGATGCTGCCTGCGGTGGTGACAGGCTTCACACCTTCATTGGCATTGCCAGAGACGGTGACGGTAAAGTCGCAGCTTGCCGTCGGTATGCCGCTGATGGTCAGCGTGGTGCCATTGACGGTGTACTCGAGGCCTTCGGCCAGCCCTTCGACGACAGCGTCTGTGCCAGCGTCATTCCACTCATAGACGATGACGTCGATGGGGTCGCCCTCGACAACCTCTTGCGAGGCGTTGGCCGTGGCGCAGACAAGCTCAATCTTTTCGGGGATGACGTATTCGTAAGGGACGCCGTCCAGCTCGTAGGCGCCGAAGTCGGGGGCAGCGTCGTTGAAGGGGATATAGATGTCGTCGGCGGTGATGAGCTCGAGCCCGTGGTCAGAGGCCTCCTTCTGAGTCATCCAGCGTGTGGGCGTGAATCCGATGATGGGTGTGCCCATGTCCTTGAAGATGCTGCCGGGCTTCAGCCGGGCGAAATTGTTGTCGGGCAGCGAGCCGTCGGGCTCTCGACTGCCCAAGAAGTCGTTGACGCTGAGCGACAGGAACTCGGCGGAGTGGTCCATCGTTGCCGGCGTATAGTCTTGTCCGCTGGGCTTGAAGCTTTCTTTGATGGGACTGCAGCCGTCAATTTCTATCCAGGAGTTGAAGGTGGTGTAGTCTGTAGGATCTTTATATCCGGTCTTGTCCGGCGACAGAAACTCGTGGTTGCCAATATTATGGCCGCTCTTCTGAGCCGTGGCACCCCATCCCACACAGTTGTGGATGGTCATCTGCCCATACTTGAACTCCGTGGGGAAGCGGTAGTTGTACTCGTTGCCCCATGCCACACAGTTGAGGATGTACATGCCCTCGTAGGCGTTGTTCTGGTCGAAGCCCTTGTGCAGGTTATCGAACGACACGCAGTTGGTCACCACGTGAGCACCCACCGACTGGTCGAAGGCTGCTCCACCGGCACTTCCGCCACCTCCCAGCTTGAAGCCGTTACCGTTCTTGCCTTCCTCGAAACTGCCTGTTTCGGAGCGGTAATAACCAGCGTTCCAGGCCCAGCAGTGGTCGATGACAACGGGGTGGTAGACCATGTAGAGGTCCCAGTTGTCGTCGCTGTTAGTCCATGCACGGCATCCGTGGAACTCCGTTCCGGGACCGGGAAACAGCTTGCAGGCGAAACCGTCGGCATCGCTGCCGCGTTCGCTGTCGCTCTTAGTTCCCTTGTAGTTGCGGGAGTCGTAGTTCTCGTAGGAGTCGCAGTTGATGATCTTGTTGTAGCGGCAATAGGTGTAGCCTGGATTGAATTGCGGCGTGCCACTGATGGGGAACGACTTGGTCTCCTCGATGCTGAAGTCCTTGAACATGCCTATCTGCAGGCCCGTGTCGTTGTTCCAGCGGAAGATGCAACGCTCGATGATGTTGTACGAGCCCTCCACCTTCATGCCGTTGTCCTCGGCGTTCTGGAGCACCAGTCCGTAGAAAGTCCAGTAGTTTGCCAGGTGGTTGACGTAGATGCAACGGGCCATCTTGAAGCCCATTTCGGTGGTGTGGTTCATGCGAGAGCCGTCGATAATGACCTTGCCAACAGCATCTTCCGGCCAGGCACGCAGTTCGCAGCGCAGGTCGGGCGAGGTCTCCAAGGCGGGAATCTTGATGCGCTCGCTGATGTAGTAAGTTCCCTCGTGAACGAGGATGCGGTCGCCAGCCTGCACCAGCTCCATCGCCTTGTGGATGGTCAGTAGCGGAGCAGCCTCCGAGCCAGCGTTGTCATCGCTGCCATTAGTGGACACATGGATGTCGTTGGCCGAGACGGTCAAAGCACAAAGGGCGATGGCGCATGCCGTAGCCCAGAATCGGTTAGTAAGTAGTGTAGTTTTCATAATTGTTTGTATTAGTAAATAGATGTTACTTACCGTATAAGAGGTAGATGATGTAGATGTATGTGCCTACCAAGGTCATAAGTACAGCCGTCGAGATGAGCACCGTGAGGACTATGTAGCCCAGCACACGGCGCTTGGAGTAGCCGGAGAGCTGCTTCAGCGCTACGAAGACTATCAGCACGGCGATGAGCTTTAGGATGCGGGAGTCCAAAAGGTTTCCGGCGATGGAGTAGATGCTGAACGTGTTGGAGGTGTAGACCAGCGCCACGACGAACTCTGAGTAGCGCAGGTCGGGGATGACGGGAGAGTGGCGGAGGAAGAAATAGAGCGGGATGGTGAACATCAGGAGCATCAGCAGGGAGAATATGGCGGGGTTCTTCTGCTCCAGCGAGTCCATGCTTTTGACGAATTTCATTCCTATGTGGTACATCGGCGGCTCGACCTTCTGGCCGTTCACGGTCAGCTGGCGTTCTGTCTCGTCCTTTTCCGTTTCTTCATTTACTTCGATCTCTGTTTCCGTCGCTGTTTCGCTGGCGGTGAGACTGAAGCCGTGCTCGACTAAAAGGGAGAGGGCAGCCAGCAGGAAGAACATCTTGAAGGGAGGGAAATAGGCCGACTGCATGCCCTTGAGATAGTCGCGAATCATGTAGCCCGGTCGGAACATCAGGTCGCGTATGCTGCGGAACATGCTCCTGTTGCCCATGCCCCACACGTCGAGGAAGAGCAGCGCAGCCTTCTTGAACGAGAAGCGCCCTATCCTGGCCGACTGTCCACAGCGAGGGCAGTAATTGCCTTGAAAGGCAGTGCCGCACGACGAGCAGGTATGCATCTCCTCCGAAAGCGGCGCCAGCTCATGTGGGCGTCGCTGCCAGATGTGATAGGCACGCATCCACACGGCCCGCTTGTCCTTGTTCGAAATGTATTCAAGTGCTTTCATTCCATATCATCACTTTTCGAGATCCTTCATCCACAGGGTGCTCATGGCATCGCTGGGCATGCGCCAGTCGCCACGTGGCGAGAGGCTCACGCTGCCCACCTTCGGCCCGTCGGGCATGCAGGAGCGCTTGAACTGCTGGGAGAAGAAACGGCGGCAGAATGTCTGTAGCCATTTGCGAATGGTGTCATCGTCGTACTTATCCTTGAAGGCGCTCTGGGCAAGGATGAAAATCTTTTGCGGACGGAAGCCCCAGCGCAGCATGTAATATAAGAAGAAGTCGTGCAACTCGTAGGGTCCCACCAGGTCTTCGGTCTTCTGTTGGATGTTGCCCTCGGCGTCGGCCGGGGTCAGCTCCGGTGAGATGGGAGTGTCAATGACATCCATTAAGATTGAAGATTGAACATTGAAGACTGAGCATTGGGCCATGTAGCGTATCAGGTACTGCACGAGCGTCTTGGGCACGCTGGCGTTGACGCCGTACATTGACATCTGGTCGCCGTTGTAGGTACACCAGCCGAGGGCCAGTTCGGAGAGGTCGCCGGTGCCGATGACGAGTCCGCCCACCTGGTTGGCCACGTCCATGAGTATCTGCGTACGTTCCCGGGCTTGCGAGTTCTCGTAGGTCACGTCGTGAACAGCCTTGTCGTGGCCGATGTCCTCAAAGTGCTGGGTGACGGCCTTGGCGATGCTTATCTCGCGCTGGGTGATGCCCAGGGCATTCATCAGCAGCACCGCGTTCTTGTGGGTGCGGTCGGTGGTGCCGAAGCCCGGCATGGTGATGCCGATGATGCCTTGGCGGGAGAGACCCAGGCGGTCGAAGGCACGGACAGTGACGAGGAGTGCCAGCGTGGAGTCAAGACCGCCGCTGATGCCGATGACGGCCTTGTCGCAGTGGGTGTGCTGCAGTCGCTTGCAGAGTCCCAAGGTCTGAATGTTGAGGATTTCCTCGCAGCTCTCGCCCATCATGTCGTCGGCAGGGATGAACGGATGGGGATTGACAGGACGGATAAGCTCGAAGTCACGCGGCGTGATGGGCTTGGCATCAATGAAACGTGCCGTAGCGCCATCCTGAGCGGTGCGGAAGGTCGTGTTGTTCTGACGGTCGGCCCGCAGGCGGTCGATGTCTATCTGCTGCACGCGCATCTGCGGCTCCAAGGCGAAGCGCGATGCCTCGGCAATCAGCTTTCCGTTCTCAAATATCAGGGCATTGCCGCCGTAGACCACGTCCTGTGTCGACTCGCCGAAGCCGCAGCTGCTGTAGACGTAGCCGCACATCATGCGGGCACTTTGCTGGGCGAGCAGCGACCGCAGGTAGGCATGTTTGCCCACCAACTCGTCGGTGGCCGAGAGGTTGAGGATGATGTCGGCCCCGGCCAGCGCCAGGTTGTTGCTCGGCGGCAGCGGTGCCCAAACGTCCTCGCAAATCTCGATGCCGAAGCCCACACCGTCGCAGGTACGGAACACGATTGGCTCGTTGCTCACCATGACGGGGCTGCCGGCGAGGTAGATTTCCTGCGGCATGAGGTCGGTGGCCGAGGCAAACCAGCGCTTCTCGTAGAACTCCCCGTAGTTGGGCAGGTAGGTCTTGGGCACGATGCCCAGCAGACAGCCGTGCTGGATGACGGCGGCGCAGTTGTAGAGCAGCGAACCAATGCGCACCGGCAGGCCGATGACGGCGATGACGTCGAGCTTGCGGGTGAAGTCAAGCAGTACGAGCACGGCCTCCTCGGCCTTATCGAGCAGCAGTTGCTGCTGGAACAGGTCCTGGCAGGTGTAGCCCGTCAGCGACAGCTCTGGAAAGACGATAATCTCAGCACCCTTGCCCTCTGCCTGTGCGATGAGGCTTTCTATCTGTTGTCTGTTATAATCCACATCGGCCACGCGTACCCCAGGTATCGCTGCAGCCACTTTAATAAGTCCGTATTTCATGTTGTTCCTGTATTTGGGAGCAAAATTACGCAAAAAAGCCGAAAGCGCAAAACTTTCGGCAGGAAAAATTTGGGGACTTGGAGTTTGAACCATTCTTTCTGATAGAATAAGCCGTTCTTTCGATTCGAATAAGCCGTTCTTTCGATTTGAATAAGCCGTTCTTTCGATTCGAATAAGCCGTTCTTTCAAAAAGAGAAAGCCGTCCAAACGATGAGCTTGGACGGCTTACGGGTCAGAAGTTCACACCGACGGTGGCAAAGAAGGCTCCTGTGTGAGCGGTGTCGAAATAGTCGTGGCTGATGTTGGCCAGCCCCACGTCGTAGCCCAGCTCCACGTAGGCAGGCGCGAACTGCAGGCCGCAGCCCAGGCGGATACCGGCATCGAAGCGCTGGAAAGCATCGTCGTCGAAAGCACTGTAGGCCTTGCGGTCCTTGAAGTCCTTCATCTTTCCACCGACGCCCAAGGAGGCATACACGCCGGCAAAGGGCTGCACGCTGGTATAGCGGTCGATATCGATGCGGTACTTCATGAGCAGCGGCACCTCGAGATAGTTCAGCTGATAGGTGAACGTCCTGCCGTCGAAGGTTCCCTTGCCGCCCTTCTCCGAGTAATAGAGTCCCGACTCAAGATAGACGGGCATGGCGGGAGCCAGCTGCACACCGGCCACCATACCGAGGTTGAGGCCGGCCTTGGCCGTGCCGCCATCGAGATAGCGGTCGGCGCTGTTGACGCTCGACACGTTCAGGCCCAGGCGCAGACCGTAGTAAAAGTCTGTAGACAGGCCATACCTTGGCGAGCTATAACGGCTGGCGGTATAAGAGGGACGCGGAGGGGCGGGCAGGTGGCGACGGCCATAGCCATAACGGCCACCGGGCTGGGACATTGCACACACTGAAGTGAGCAGACCCAAAAACATAACAATAATCATCCTTTTCATCTTTGCAAGCGTTTAAGAGGTTTAGACGCTGCAAAGGTACTGAAAAGGATGATTGGCCGGGAAGGGCTTTTCCCTAAAACGCGATGGAAGAATCCCTAATTGTCAGGGGGAAATTCTTTCGCTGCACTACTTGATAGTGACCTGGGTGGCTCCGTAGCCGTATTCGCGGAAGGAGGCATCCTGATAGGTGTAGCTCTTGTAGCGGTACTGCAGCTCGTTGACCAAGGCCTTGCGGAGCACGCCTTCGCCCTTGCCGTGTATGAAGATGATTTTCGTGCCCTTCTGCTTCTCATACTGCTTGAGGGTCTTGCGGAAGACGTCGAGCTGGTGGTTCAGGATGTCCGTAGGCGAAAGGCCGTTGGTGTTATCGAGCAGTTCTGAGGCGTGGAGGTCGACGACGACGGGGTCGCCTGGGTTACGCGGCGGCGTTACCAGTGGACGGGCTTTGGGCTCGTCGGACTTCCGATACAGATTGGCTTTCAGTTGTTGGGCGTCGACTACGAGCGGTCGGGCGGCCTTGTCGTTCTCCACAATAGTATATATAAGGGCGGGCTGCTCGAAGAAGTCGCTGTCCTGAAAGGTGTGTAGCTTGTAGAACTTCACAGGGTCGATGCGCAGCTGCACGTCGACGGCAGGCTTCAGCAGGAAAGGCTTCTCGCGCTTGTAGGCTACGAGCTGGATGGCTACGCGTTCCATACCGTTGAGGTCTTCGCGGCCAAACTCCTCGATGAAGACCTTCATGTTCGGCTCCACCTCCATCGTGGAGCGCAGCTGCCAGCTGTTGCTCTCGACGGTCATGTAGGTGAAGCGGATGTAGTAGTTGGAGTCGTTGACGAAGTAGGTCTCAAAGCGGGTCTGCATCAGCTCCTTCACGTTCATCGGCACGAAGGCGAGATAGGCGGAGAGCTGCTCGCCGCCCTTGCGCTCATGAACAGCAAAAGACCCACCCCCGGCCCCTCCCTGTGAGGGAGGGGAGTAGTTGGTATTGACTGCAGAGTTCTCAGTGGGGTCGGTATATACTCCACTCCCTTTAGGGAGGGGATGGGGGTGGGTCTGCTGCTGCTTTATTTCCACGACGTGGCCGGTGTCATAGTTCTCTTCGCCTACGACCACCACCTCGTTCACCTGCATGGGAACCTGAAAGCCGTCCTCGTCCTCGACGAGCACGATGTTCTTACCTTGGAAGCCGGCCACGCGGCCACCGCCCACCTCACTGAGGAATCTTACTTTATCACCAATCTTCATGGCATAATATTACGAAAGGAATCCCAGGAGGGCACCGGCGGCAACTGCCGAACCGATAACGCCGGCCACGTTGGGACCCATGGCGTGCATGAGCAGGAAGTTGTGGCGGTCGTACTCCAAGCCCATGTTGTGGCTGATGCGGGCGGCCATAGGCACGGCGCTGACACCGGCATTGCCGATGAGCGGGTTAATCTTCTTGTCCTTCGACAGGAAGAGGTTCATAATCTTCACAAAGCATACGCCGCTGGCCGAGGCTATGGCGAAGGCAAAAGCACCGATGGCAAAGATGAACACGGTGTTCCATGTCAGGAACTCCGAGGCCTGCGTGGAGCAGCCCACGGTGAGGCCGAGCAGCATCACCACAATGTCGTTCAGTGCGGCTCCGGCAGTCTTGGCCAGACGGGTGGTCTTGCCGCTCTCCTTCAGCAGGTTGCCGAAGAACAGCATACCTAAAAGGGGCAGGGCAGAGGGCACGATGAAGGTAGTTATGAGCAGACCAATAATGGGGAAGAGGATGCGCTCCGTCTGCGAAACCTCACGGCCAGGCTTCATCTTGATAAGACGTTCCTTCTTGGTGGTGAGCAGTCGCATAATGGGCGGCTGGATAAGTGGAACGAGGGCCATGTAGCTATAAGCACACACGGCGATGGCACCCATGAGGTTCGGCGACAGCTTCGAAGAAAGGAAGATGGCCGTGGGACCGTCGGCACCGCCAATGATGGCGATACCGGCTGCCTGGTTGGGCTCAAAGCCTAAGGCCAGGGCAATCATGTAGGCACCGAAGATACCGAACTGTGCAGCAGCACCGATAAGCATCAGCTTCGGGTTGGCCAGCAGGGCAGAGAAATCGGTCATGGCACCGATGCCGAGGAAGATGAGCGGCGGATACCAGCCCTGGCGTACGCCTTGATAGAAGATGTTTAGCACGGAGTTGTCCTCGTAGAGGCCGATCTCCAGGCCGGCGTCGCCACGGAAGGGAATATTGCCCAGGATGATGCCCAGTCCGATGGGCACAAGGAGGAGCGGCTCGAAGTCTTTCTTGATGGCAAGATAGATGAATATGGCTCCTACCACAATCATGATGAGGTTGCCTATCTCGGCATTGGCAAAGCCGGTGTAGGTCAGGAACTCATTGAAGTTATTGGCTATGAATTCAAACATGTTTCTTTATGCTATTGTGAGCAGCACGGCACCTTCCATCACCGTATCACCCTGTTTAACCGAGATTGACGTCACCTGTCCGGCATAGTCCGACTCAATGTTGTTCTGCATCTTCATGGCTTCGAGTACCAGCAAAGTCTCGCCGACGGCGACCGTCTGGCCCGCTTGCACCTTCACGTCGATAATGGTACCAGGCAGCGGGGCCTTCACCGGATTGCCGGCACCAGCAGGCGCGGCTGGGGCAGCAGGCGCGGGAGCAGCAGCAACAGCAGGAGCTGCTGGGGTAAGAGTGGGAGCCTCAACCTTAGGCTTGCTCATGGTGGGATGCTTGGCGGCATTAATGGGCTTCTGCAACTCCAGTTCAAACGGGATGCCGTTCACGTTCACTTTGGCAATATTGCCTTCCACTTCGGCGATTTCTACTTCGTAGTCAACGCCTTTAACTTTATATTTGTAGGTGTTCATTGTTATATCGTTATTACGTTATTACTAATGCAACTCTGGGGTTGTCGGGATTTTCGGCGCATTGTGGTCGGTGGGCACAAAGGGATCGTGCCAGTGGGTCATCTGACTGTACTCGTCGTCCCAGTCTGTGTCTTTCGATCTGATGGTGATGACGCCGCTCTCCACGTCGTGCACGTCGTCCTCGTACTGTTTCAGGGCCATGCCGATGACCGCCATGTAGATTTCGAGGTCGATGCCCTTCTTGTCAAGACCCTCCTGCATGATATTACCAGTCTTGTGAGCCACCTCAACGGTCTTCTCCACAGTCTTGGTGATGGGCTTGATGGGATGGGTGTTGGCAACCTTCTTCGCAGTGTCGAGATGGCGCATGACAATGCCGAACAGGGTGAAGAATATCCAGAGCAGGGCCAGACAGGTGAACACGATGCCCATAGCCATTAATGCCATAGCAAAACCGTGAGGGTCGCGCTCCTTGAACTGGTCAATCTTCGAAGCGTTGGCCTCGATGGTGTTCTCAATGCCTGGAGTTACATTCTCCGCAGCCATCACCTGCCAGCGGCCATTTACGCGGGCATAAGACTGGTCGGCAACCAAGGCGGGCACTGATACGGAGTCGATGAGTTCTACGCCGTTACCGTTGTAGAGAGCAATCCAAACAGGCTCTGAGATGGGAACAGAAAGTGAGAGGTGCAGCTTCCCCTCCGTAGGACGGGAGTTGGTAAATAGCACCAAGTGGCGGCGCGCACCTATCGACGTGCGGTCCTCGCCACTGGGAATCATGGTCATGAGTTTGATGCGGTCTGGTGCAAAAAGGTTCTTGTCGAGCACACGACGGTCGGTAGTGATGAACATACCGCGCACGTTGTAGGTAGAGAACGAGGTGTTCTCCAGCTCTATCCATGCTTCGCGCTGTCCAAACTCATCCTGGATGCTGGCAGTGTTGTTGGTCATCACCTCATTGATGACGATGTTCTTGGCTCCCTGGCCAAACACCGAGGCAGAGGTAATGAGCAGGATTCCTGTCAGCAGGGGTTTTAGGTGATTCATTGATTGTTTACGTGTATTATTAGTTTTTATGAGGTTGTTATCCGCAGAAGAAGAGCACGATAAGTTGTGCTGTCAATATTCGGAGGAACATTGAAAGGGGATAGACGGTGGAGTAGCCCAGTGCCGGTGCCTCACGTGAGCAGATGCTGTTCGAGTAGGCAAGTGCGGGCGGGTCGGTATAGGTTCCCGAGAGCATACCGGCGATGGTGAAATAGTTGAACTTGAACTGCCACCGTGCAATGGGGCCTATAATTAATATAGGTATAACGGTGATGAGGAAACCGGTGAGCACGTAGAGCAGTCCGTCGCCCTCCATCACGGTCTCGAAGAATCCTGCTCCAGCCTTGATACCCACCGAGGCAAGGAAAAGCACGAGACCAATCTCGCGCAGCATCATGTTGGCCGACGTGGTGGTGTAGGTCACGAGCTTTATCTTATAGCCGTAGCGGCCGATGAGAATGGCCACGATGAGCGGACCGCCGGCAATACCGAGCTTCATCAGCGGCATACCGGGGATGAAGGGCAGCGAGCCGAAGATGATGCCGAGGAAGATTCCGACAAAGATGGTGGCGATGTTCGGCGCGTTGAGGCGCTTAATGCTGTTGCCCATCTTCGTGGCCACGCGGTCTACGGCGTCTTCCGGTCCGACAACCATGATCTTGTCGCCCACTTGCAGGGGAAGTCCGGCCGAGGCGAAAAGGTCGATGCCGTGACGGGTCACGCGGGTGACGTTCACGCCATAGACGCTGGAGAAGTGCATCGAGGCCATCGACTTGCCGTTGATTTCGGGGTTGGTGACGAGGATTCGCTTCGACACCAGCGGCTGGTCCTGCTGCTCAAAGTCAATGTCAATCATCGGGCCAATGAAGGCCATGATGGCTTCGTGATCGGCTTCGGCACAGACGATGAGCATCTGGTCACCCACATGGAAAATAGTGTCGCGGTTGGGGATGCACAGTTCGCCCTCGTGTACGAGGCGTGAAACAACGAAGTCGCGGTTCAGGAAGTTGTGTACCTGCAGCAGCGTTTTGCCCTCAAGGTATTTGTTGGTTACCTCGAGGTGCATCTTGAAGGGTTTCTTGTCGGCCTTTGTTTCCTCCATGGCGGCCAGTTTCTCCTCTTCCTTCTCCAGCTTGATTTTGCAGATGTAGCGAATCAGGGCGATGGCTCCGATAATGCCGAGCACGCCGAGCGGATAGGCACAGGCGTATGCCGAAGCAATTTGCGGGGCATTGGCACCAAACACCGACGTAAGGGCTTCGTTAGCAGCACCAAGACCAGGAGTGTTGGTTACGGCTCCGTAGAGCGTACCTACCATCATGGGTAGTGCCGTCGGGTCGCTGGTGTCGAAGAAGATGAAGTAGCAGGCGAACATCACGAGGATGTTGAGCGCGATGGCTGACGCAGCGAGACCGTTGAGCTTGATACCAGCCTCGCCGAAACTCTCGAAGAAACCAGGTCCCACCTGCAAGCCAATCATAAAGACGAAGAGGATGAGGCCGAAGTCCTGGATGAACGTCAGAATATTCGTCGGCGCTGCCTCCATTCCGTAGAAATGGAAGATATGTCCTACAACGATGCCTGCAAAGAGCACGAAGGTGACGCCGAGCGAGATGCCCAGCACCTTAATCTTACCAAGATAGACGCCGACGGCAATCACAATGGCGTAGAGCAACGCTATGTGTGCCACCGACGTAGTGTTGGTGAAGAGGGATGAAAGCCATTGGAAGGATTCCATACTTTACTATTTTTTAAGAGCTGCTAAACTTTCGCGAAGCGAAGCTATCTTCTCCTCGGCGTCGCTCTGCTTCTTGCGCTCCAGGGCCACAACAGCCTCGGGGGCATTGGCTACGAAACGCTCGTTGGAGAGTTTCTTCTGCACACCCATGAGGAAACCTTCGAGGTGCTTCAACTGAGCCTCCATCTTCTCAATCTCGGCCTTCACGTCGATGAGGTCACCCAGGGGTACGGCATACTCGTCGGTGCCCACCATGAAGGCACTGGCGGTGGCATCCTTCTGCTCCACAACGGTGATGGCAGAGAGACCGGCCATCTTCATGATGATGTCGTTGTAAGGCTCGAAGCAGTTCTGGCCAACAGCCTGGAGCTGAAGGCGTTCCTTAGGTGCAATATTCTTCTGACTGCGAACTGTGCGAACGCCACCGACAACTAACTTCACCTGCTCTATGTCGGCAATGAGAGCCTCTTCCTCAGCGGACAGGGGGGCGAGCTTCAGTTCTGAGCGCATGATGCTTTCCCCGGGCTTGCGGTCGTAGAGTGCCTGCCACAGCTCTTCGGTGATGAAGGGCATGAAGGGGTGGAGCATCTTCAGCAGTGTCTCGAAGAACCGCAGCGTGGCATCGTAAGTCTCTTGGTCGAGAGGCTGCTGCTGTCCGTCGACGTAGGCGGGCTTCACCATCTCTAAATACCACTGCGAGAACTCATCCCAGAAGAGCTTGTAGACGGTCATCAGGGCGTCGCTGATGCGATATTTCGAGAAGTGGTCCTTCATCTCGGCGTCAGCTTGGCGAATCTTGGCGTCCATCCACTTCACTGCTGTCTTGTTTGTTTTTGCTGCAACAGTGTTGCAGCATAGGGAACTGTCGGCGACCTGCCAGCCCTTGACGAGGCGGAAGGCGTTCCAAATTTTGTTGTTGAAGTTACGGCCTTGCTCACAGAGGGCCTCGTCGAAGAGGATATCGTTGCCGGCAGGGGCGGAGAGCATCATGCCCATACGCACGCCGTCGGCGCCGAACTTCTCAATCAGCTCGATGGGGTCTGGGCTGTTGCCGAGGCTCTTCGACATCTTGCGGCCCAGCTTGTCACGCACGATGCCGGTAAAGTAGACATTCTTGAAGGGGAACGTACCCATATACTCCTCACCGGCCATAATCATACGAGCCACCCAGAAGAAGATGATGTCAGGAGCGGTCACAAGGTCGCTGGTGGGGTAGTAGTAGTTGATTTCCTCGTTGCCCGGATTACGGATGCCGTCAAAGAGGCTGACGGGCCAGAGCCACGAGGAGAACCATGTGTCGAGTGCATCCTCGTCCTGCTGCAGGTCGGAGAGCTGCAACTTGTCGTTTCCGCTTTCCTTACGGGCCAGCTCAAGAGCTTCCTCGGCGGTCTCGGCGACAACGAACTTCTCGTCATCGTAGTAGTACGCCGGAATACGGTGGCCCCACCACAGCTGGCGGCTGATACACCAGTCCTGAATGTTCTCTAACCAGTTCTTATAAGTGTTGACATACTTCTGGGGATAGAAGTGCATCTCGCCCTCCATGACGGGTTTCAGGGCAATCTCTGCGAAGTGTTCCATCTTCAGGAACCACTGTAGGGAGAGGCGCGGCTCGATGGGCGTGTCGGGGTTACGCTCCGAGTAGCCCACCTTGTTGGTGTAGTCCTCCACCTTCTCCATGAGTCCTGCTTCGTGGAGGTCGATGGCTATCTGCCGGCGGCAGTCCATGCGGTCCATGCCAACGTAGATGGGACTCTGGTCAGAGATAGTGCCGTCGGGGTTGAAGATGTCGATGGTCTCCAGGTTGTGGGTCTTGCCCAGCATGTAGTCATTGGTGTCGTGGGCAGGGGTCACCTTCAGACAGCCCGTACCAAACTCAATGTCCACATAGCGGTCCTCGATGACGGGGATGACGCGGTTCACTAACGGGACAATAACCTTGCGCCCCTTCAGCCACTGGTTCTTCGGGTCCTTGGGGTTGATACACATGGCGGTGTCACCCATGATGGTCTCCGGACGGGTGGTAGCGACGACGGCGTAGTAGCCGCGTTCGTCCTTGTGGATGACGTTGCCTTGGGCCTCCAGATCATCCAGATTATCCAGACCTTCAGCATTTTCCAGGTAGTACTTCAGGTGGTACAGGTGGCTCTGCTCCTCCTTGTAGATGACCTCCTCGGTCGAGAGGGCGGTAAGGGCCTTGGGGTCCCAGTTCACCATGCGCAGTCCACGATAGATATAGCCTTTGCGGTAGAGGTCTACGAATACCTTGATGACGCTCTCAGAGCGCACGGGGTCCATGGTGAAGGCGGTGCGGTCCCAGTCGCAGGAGGCACCCAGTCGGCGCAGCTGCTTCAGGATGATACCACCGTGCTCGTGGGTCCAGTCCCAGGCGTGGCTGAGGAACTGCTCGCGATTCAGGTCACGCTTCTTGATGCCCTGCTCGGCCAGCTTCTTCACCACCTTGGCCTCGGTGGCAATAGAGGCGTGGTCTGTGCCAGGTACCCAGCAGGCGTTCTTGCCCTCCATGCGGGCACGGCGGATGAGAATGTCCTGGATGGTGTTGTTGAGCATGTGCCCCATGTGGAGCACGCCCGTCACGTTAGGCGGGGGAATGACGATGGTGTAAGGTTCGCGACCGTCGGGCTTCGAACTGAACAGTTTGTTGTCGAGCCAATACTGATACCACTTGCCCTCGACTTCGCGGGGGTCGTACTTACTTGCTATTTCCATATACTATCTATAAGTGTTGCTTTCTTTTTCAGCGTGCAAAGGTACGAATTTTTTCTGATACGGGAATAATTCGTATGTTAATCGGTATTAAAAAAACGTATTCCCAAATCTCCCTCATAGTTTAAGCCGTTCTTTCCATGTGAAAAAGCCGTTCTTTCTACGAGAATAAGCCGTTCTTTCTATGAGAATAAGCCGTTCTTTCTCATCAATTCTCTCGAGAATTTGCAAGAAAAAGCCGTTCTTTCTATGAGAAGAATCCGTTCTTTCTATCAGAGAAAGCCGTTCAAAGTCTATCAGGGATTTATCCTTAGTTTCACCACCAACGGCAGATGGTCGCTGAAAGCAGGGCGGTAGTTGAATCCGTGGTAGGTGCGCTTCGGCCGTTTGCCTCCGTAGCGCGGCTCATCCTCAAGCAGGAAGGGCGCGTCGTTGATGTATGCCGTGTCCACTTTCGTGCTCAGTTCCGGCGACATCAGCACATGGTCTATGCTTCGCCATTCGCCCTCGTAGCGGTAGGTGCCCTTTGCCCCGTGGCTGCCCTGGGCATGGGCGGTGACGTTCACCAGCCCCTGCTCATCATACAGGCGCATCGTGGGACTGTCGTCGTAGTCGTTGAAGTCGCCGGCCATGATGACCTTTTTCCCGCGGAGCGATTCCAATAGCGGTAACAGCACCCCGGCCACCTGCCGACGGAAAGGGCGCGATTCTTTCTCGCCGCCGTAACGGCTGGGAGCATGGACCACAAAGACATGGAGCGTGTCGCCGCCGAGGGTCTCGCCCTGCACGTAGAGAATGTCTCGCGTAGGGCGCATGTCTTTGACCAGGGGCACTTCGTAGCTGTCGTAGCAGATGGGACGGAACGACGAGGGTTGCCACATCAGGGCAACGTCCAGTCCGCGCACGTCGGGCGACTCGGTCATCAAATATTTGTAGCCTGCATTGCGTAGCAGCGAACGGCGTGTCCAGTCGTGCATCACCGTGTCGTTCTCAATTTCTACAAGTGCCACCAGGTTGGGCAGGCGGTCGCTACAAGAAAGCAGCTCCTGCCCTATGTTGTTCAGCTTTCGCCAGTAGCGGCTACGTGTCCAATGTCGAGGAGCGTCGGGCAGAAACTCGTCGTCCTCCTTCAGCGAGTCGTCACGGCAATCGAAAAGATTCTCGCAGTTCAGCTCGACAAAGGTAAGTGACTGCGAGAAGGCAAATGACAAATGAAAAAAGAGAAATATGGCTACATTAGTTCGCAGGGTAATGCCTTTGAATGTAGCCATATTTCTCATTTCCTTGTTATAATTTTACTTTGTGACGCGCTCTAACCATTTCACCATGCCAAACATGACACCCATGGAGATGAGGCAGACGATGAGGAACACGGTCCAGCAAATCCAGACGGGCCACTCGTTGTAGATCAGCGGGCCAATCCACAGCAGACCGTTACCCACGGCCGTAGCACCCAGCCACAAGCCCTGACAGAGACCCTGCAGGTGCTTCGGGGCTACCTTCGAGACGAACGACAGTCCTAACGGCGAGATAAACAGCTCGGCCACGGTGAGGAAGAAGTAGGTGACGATGAGCACCCACGGACCGGCCTTCAGTCCAGCTTTGGCAGAGTCGGCCAGAGCGGTGAAGTCGTTTGCCGAAGGATAGCCCTGTGAGGCTGAATAGAGGGCCAGGAAGAGGTAAGCCAGTCCGGCAATGCCCATACCGTAGGCAATCTTGCGAGGCGTGGAGATGGCACGTCCTGCCTTCGTGAGGCGGGCGAAGAACCACATGATGATGGGCGTGAGCACGATGACGAAGAAGGGGTTCACAGCCTGCCAAATCTCCGGCGCGATGCTGTCGGTCTGCACAAAGTCACGGGCGAAGAACGACAGCGACTGGCCGTTCTGGTGGAACGAGAACCAGAAGAACACGGCGATGCCCAGCACGGCGAACAGGGCGTACATGCGCTGCTTGATCTCGGTGGCCATGGCCTGGCGCTCTTCGGCGGTGTAGTCCTCGCTGACGGCGGCCTCTTTCTTGCTCGGTGTGGGGAAGAGATGCTTGGACAGGAGGAAGATGGCCAGCGAGATGAGCATGGTCAGCACGGAGGCGATGAACGAGTAGTGGATGCCGGTGTTGAACACGTCGAGGTACTGTGTGCAGAAGGCCGACAGGTCGCTGGCATTGCCACCTACCTTATTCACCAGCTCAAGGAGGTTGGACATCTCGCTGTCGTTGATGTTGCCCGAGATATAGGCATGGCAGAGCTTCGGCAGGTCGGCGTTGTAGGCCAGGCCGTGAACGTTCAGCCACCAGCTGCGAAGCATCGGGGCAATGAACGGAGCCAGCAGGGCACCGATGTTGATGAACACGTAAAAAATCTGGAAACCGGCATCGCGCTGGCCTTGTGCCCACTTCAGTTTCTCCGGGCCTTCCTTCTTGGCTGCAGCCTCGAAGTTGTCGTACATCTGGCCGACAATGGCCTGCAGGTTACCCTTAAAGAGACCGTTGCCACAGGCGATAAGTGCAAGGGCAAAGACAGTGAAGGCCAAGAGCATCGACGAGTTGTCAGGAGTGGCCAGCACGGGGATGGACAGCAACACGTAGCCGGCTGCCATGATGACAAGACCCCAGGCGATGGTGGCCTTGTAGTTCTGGGTGCGGTCGGCGATGTAGCCGCCAACAAGGCTCAGCACGTAGATAGCCGTTAGGAACATGGCGGCAATGAAGCCACTCTGGCCGTCGCTCAGGCCGAACTTGGAACACAGGAAAAGGGCCAGCACGGCGTTCATGATGTAGTAGCCGAAGCGCTCGCCCATGTTACTGAGGGCGGCAAGGAGCAGCCCTTTGGGATGGTTTTTGAACATAGATTATTTGATTTTAGAGTTATTGGATTTGCTGATATCTATGAGGTACGACATCTTGACGTAGATGGTACCGTAGTTTGATATGGAGAAATAGTCACGTTTGGTGCTGCCGTAGATGTTGCCCAGGCCATAGTAGTAGCGGCCTTCGAGCAGGAAGTGACCCACTTTCGGGTGGGAGAACTCCACACCCAGACCTGCGGCGATGCCGTAGTCGAACTTCTTCTCTACGGGCATGAAGTACATGTTGGAGGCATTCTCCAAGGAGCTGGAGACAAGCGAAATGCGAGAATAGGTATTGGGGTTATGCAGATCGAAATTGGCTTCCGTGCTCTCTTTGATGCAGTAGCCCAGCTGAGGTCCGGCCTGGAAGTAAGCTTGAAGGCCACGTCGTTCTCGGCCCCAGCCCAGACGGGCAAAGATGGGAATCTGGATGTAGTCAAGGTTGCGGCTGTATTCCTCGGGAAGACCGGTCTCCTGGTTGATGACGGGTTCGTCTTGTCGGGTGAGGATGCGCTCCTTCCAGCCCATCTGAGCGTAGTTCACCTCGGCCACGATGGCGCAGATGCTTTTGAAGTATTTCTCTGATGTGTAGCGAATTGTAACGCCTCCTGTCATACCTGGGTGCATGTCCTGTGGCACTTCAGGAAGGAAACCTATACGGCTCATGACGTAGCCGCCGTTCACGCCGACGGCAAATTCGCTGCGGTGGTCTCCTACCTGCGCCGTGGAAGTGATGAGTGAGAAGTGAAAAATAAAAAGTATGAAGAGTAACCTAAACTTCATTTAATCGCGAAATTAGTAGTTAATCGCCTCAATGGTGCCGTCGGGCTTGTAGTGCACGAACATATAGGCGCGGTTCTGGTGTCCGCCGCCGGCAATGTGCTCGAACCATAGCGGGGTCTGCACCGGCTGGTAGCCAAAGCGGCCAGACATGCCGTCGAAGGTCTTGCCATACCTGTGCAGTCCGCGAAGGAAGAACACCGCGTGGTCGAAGCCTGTGAGGGCGAACCGTGGAAGTGCCTGCTGCATCGTCTGTCCGAAGTTGGCCTCATAGCGTCGCTCCAGCCGGATGGCTAAGGGCGACTGCATGTTGGTGTAGAAGTATGACGGGATATAGACGTTGAACCTGTGGAAGTTGTCCTTCTGTTGGTTCATGTACATCAGCCACTCGGTGTAGCCAAACAGGGCAATCTCCAAGTTGGGGCGTGTTGCCAGAAGGTGTTTCAGCCGTGAGAAGGTTCGAAGCAGCTCCGGCGAGCGTGCCGTGTTGAGTATCACCAGGTTAGGAGCGTTGGCCACGAAAGCCTTGGCAAAGTTGTCCTCGGCAGTGCTGAGGCTGGTGACGTTGTAGAGCACGTCGTGTTGTTCAAACTGGCGGCGCAGGGCGGCGGTGAAGACTCCTTTCGTACTCGTGCTGTCCTGGCAGTCCACAATGATGGGATGATAGTCGCGGAACCACTCAGCACAGCGACGGGCAGTAACGTCGGTCATGCTTTCCGGTGCCTGGTAAATCTGGAAGATGTTCTTGTTGGTGGATACTTGCGGAGCATGAATAGAAAAAGGAACCACGAGCATGATGTCGTGCTTCTTTACGAAGTTGCTCAAAGGCTCCATGAACTTCGAGTAGAGCGGGCCTATGATGATGTCCCGGTTCTGTGCGTCCTTGTCCTTCAACAGCTCATTTACGTCGCCGTTCTCTGCCAGGTTCCAGGCTCTTACGTCTACGGAGATGCCTTCTTTCTTCATCGAGTCACAAGCCATGAGCACACCCCGGTAGTATTCCACCATGCGGTGGCCGTCGCCGTTGATGTTATGCAGGGGAAGCATCACGCCCAGACGGATGGTGTGACCCAAAGCGGAGGGAGTCTTCGCGTTATTGCTGGTTGAGAGGGGAATAGTCAGCACTTCGTCCTTCTTCAGCTGATAGCCAGGTGTGTTCATCTTCGGGTTGGCATCAATAAGCTGTTGCAGCGTGATGCCATAGTCGCGAGCGATGCCGAAAATGGTTTCCTTCTTCTTTACCTTGTGCTCTATGGTTGTGCTCTGTGACAACACTCCCTGTGTGCAAAACAATAGCAGGGCAAGTATCAAGTATCGTCTAACGATTTGTATTATCTTATTCATCTCAATTCTAATTATCTATCTTCACTATAAGAGGTTCCTTGAGTGAGCGCAGTGTCCACTCAATACGCTGCTGCCACTCCTGCATGGTGCGCACGTCGTACTTCGACCATGCGGAGCCGAAGTAGTAGGTATAGGGCTTCCCTATATAATTATTGTGTATGCCCAGCAGGTGACCCTCGCTGCCGTCGTGTGGCTTGTCAAAGAGTTGCTTGGTGGTCTCCACGTCGCCCTGTGGGTAGAGGATGGCCACAAAGAGCTGGCAGCTGTTCACGCGGGGGTTATCCGTCGGGTCGGCGTAAGCCACGTAGTCCTTGGCAATGATGCGGTCGGTGGCCTCGTCAGCTTTACCGCCGTAGGCTTCTGAATGAAGGGCTACACCCGATGCCAGCCGGGCGGGCTGTGTCAAACCATCGTACCAAACGGTTGTGCGGCAGAAGTTAGAACCTTTGTCCAACGAGATGATGCGGTGCTCGGTGATGCTGTCTGTGCCGAAAGCAGTCTTGCCATAGTCCAGCTGCACAGTAGTACGCAAAGGACCGTTGTCAAGAATGGTGTACTTCTCGAAGCAATAGGGATATGTCAGCTGGCCGTCGGCCTTTAGCAATGCAGGGGTTCCACATCCCAGCGTAGCGCCAACGCGATAAAGGTCCATGCCTCGGCCGTGGTCATGGTGGTAGGAGATGGTGCGATAGACGGAGTCTCCGTAGTGGCGGTTCTCACGGCGCAGACGCTCCACGGTGGGCATCATTACCACGTCTTCCGTCCAGTAACGTTGCTCCACGACCAGCTCCGGGGTGTTCTTCGACCAGACGTCGATACCAAACGAGCGTTCACCTGTCCGTTGCAGGGCCGGACCGTAGGCGCGGTAGGCACCTCGGTCGTTCTCCCAGGCGTAGTCGTCCTTGCGTTCTGGATAAAGTTGTCCGAAACATACGGTAGGGTATGTCTTGGGCGTGCCCTTCTGGATGGTGAGCTTCAAGGTGCTGTGAGGGCTTACGCCGGCATCGATGAGCACCTTGCCGTCGTAGGAAAGCTGATAGGGAAGCTCCAACTTGGCGGGGTCGAGGACGACGAACTGCCGTCCGCCTTGTATGCCTAAGCGCTTGTAAAGCTCCTTGGCGTCTATCTCGATTACCTGCTGGCGGAACTCACCGCTGGGGTTCTCTACTGTCAGGTTCACAGCGGCGGTATTGCCTTTGTCTACAGAACCGTCCTCAAAGCGGAGATGCTCACAGGCGGCCAGGAGGAATGCTCCGACACCAAAGTTCGCCTGTGAATGGGCATCGACGGTCTTGGTGGGGTCGGGCTTCTCACCGATGGGCTGCACGAAGCCTACGCTTCCATCTTCCTGCAGGGCGGTGGTGGTGAGATAATTCCACGCTTTCTCGATGACGGGAATAAAATCCTCGCGGTCTAACAGACCGTGGTTCACTCCCCATAGCATACCGTAGGTGAAGAAAGCGGTGCCACTGGTCTCCGGTCCTGGGGCATCCTCCTCGCAGAGCATTGACCGGCTCCAGTATCCTCCGGGCCGCTGAACACGGGCCACACCCTCGGCCAGTTCGCGGAAACGCTGTTCAAAGAAGGGACGATGCTTATAGTTCTCTGGCATGTCGGCCAGCACCTTTGCCAGTCCGGCCAGCACCCAGCCGTCGCCTCGCGCCCAGAAGCTCTTTCCTCCGCTCGTTGTCTTCACTTTCGGGAAGATGTACTTTGCGTCACGATAGTAGAGCTGCTCCGCCGAGTCGAACATCAGCTCGTCTGCCCAGAAGAAGTTATCGTAGAGCTTGTCCAGGTATTTCACCTCGCCTGTTGTCTTGTAGAGCTTGGTGAAAACGGGCATTACCATATACAGCGCGTCGGCCCACCACCAGAAGTCAGTAGCCTGTGACCGGCACTCCGTGTCCATCACCTCGATAGCCCTTTTAATTTTATAGGAATCGGGATTAAGCTCATAGAGGTCCAGATACGTCTGGAAACATATCTGCCAGTCGCCGAAGAGCACGTAGTCGTGGCCTTCGCCGTAGTTCTTGTATTTCCATTTCGCGGGGTCTTTCTCCTGCGCACCCATCCATCGGTTGTGGCGTGCCCACGTGGTGCTATAGTCTAACCAGCGGGCGTTGCCCAGCAGGCGGCAGGCCTCCATGTTGCCGGTATGATAGGCGGCCTCGTCCCAGAAGGCTCTCACCTCAGGCTTGTGGTTCTGCTGCCAGTAGTTATTCACCCGAGTGATTATCTCAATGGTCGACAGGGTAGGGGGCTGAGCTGCCTGTTTCTTGCGTGTGCGAGCCTCTGCCGACGGTATCATCAGCAGGGTAAGTACAAGTACGATGAGTGTTCGTTTCATGGTCAGTCTTTCAAATTTCCGGCAAAAGTACGAAAAAAATGGGAACTGCACAAAAATACGAACTTATTTTTTGCATATCTTATATCTGTATTGTCATTTCTTTACCGTTGTACTCCACCATCACGCCTTTGGGACTGTCCATGTCGAGGGCCTTGGGGCTGTCGGGGGTTATATGGACAATGTTGAAGCGGCGCTGTTTGAGCATGCCGTCGAAGCTGCCCTTGCGCTGGCCGATGGTGATGGTGCGGGCGCTGTCGTCGTAGCGTATTTCGATGGTGGCAAACTTACCCTTCTCGTAGTTATAGTTCGTCCCTTCGTCCTCGTAAAGGGTGAACTGTGCGTCGTGCCCGCTGTAGACATAGAGGTTAATGAGCTCGGCAGGCTTCTCGTCGCTCCACTCCATAGCCGGGCCGAAGGGGATAATGCTGCCGCCGGGCACGTAAACGGGGATGCGCTCGTAGGGAGCCTCGACGATTAATTTACGATTTGACAATTTACTATTCACGATTTGCTCTCCTGTATACAGGTCGTACCAGTCGCATTGCTTGGGGAAGTAGACCGCACGGCTACGGGCCTTGTACTCACTCACGGGACAGACCATGAGCGACGGGCCGAACATCCACTGGTCCTTGATGTCGAGCACCTTGGAGTCGCTGCCGAAGTCCATCACCAGCGCACGCATCATCGTATAGTCCTTCAGATGCACCCATCCCGCCATGCTGTAGAGGTAGGGCATGAGGTGGTAGCGCAGACGGTCGTACCACGTGATGCTCTGGTAGGCCGGATGATTCTCCGGGGCGATGTTCCACACCTCGCGCAACGGCCATTGTCCGTGTGTGCGGTAGAGCGGCACGAAGCAGCCGAACTGGTTCCAACGTGTCTGCAGCTCTCGCCACTCACGCAGGTCTTCGTTCTCGGTCTTGTTCCTGTCGTAAAGCTGCTGTGCAGCCATGTAGCGTCGCTCCACGCAGAATCCGCCGATGTCCATGCCCCAGTAGGGCAGTCCGGCAAGCGAGTAGTTCATGCCGGCGGTCATCTGTGCCCGCATGTCCTCCCAGCGGGTGCCGATGTCGCCGCTCCAGGTGGCGGTAGAGTAGCGCTGCAACCCTGCGAAGCCGCTGCGGGTAAGCTGGAACACACGGGGCTCGGGAGTTTTACCCTTCGCCATTTGTCGCCACGTGCTGCGCTGTCCCTCGTAGATGCCTTGGGCGTTCACAAGGGCATAGGCGTTGAAGTATTCCGTCGTCGTGCCCAGTGCCGTAGGGCCGCTGAGGGCCTTACGGTACCACATCGGCGTGCAGTCGCGTATATTCGGCTCGGAGGCGTCCATCCACCAGGCATCAATATAATTACTGTTTGACAATTTACTGTTTTCGATTTTGCCGGAGAGTCCTGTGTAGAGCTTTTCGTCCATTTGTCTCCAGAACATCTTGCGGGCGTCAGGGGAGTATGCATCGTAGAACGAGTTCCTGTAGCCCGGGCCTACCCAGTCGCGGATGTCGTCCGTGGGGCTTTGCTGGTACATCCAGCCGTGGGCGTCCAGTTCCTTGTAGTTGTCGGTATTGCAGTAGAGTTTCGGCCACACGCTGATCATGAACCGTCCGTGCATCTGGTGCACACTGTCGAGCATGGCCTGCGGGTCGGGATAGCGCGAGGCCTCGAACTCATGGCTTCCCCACTGGTCATCGGCCCAGTAGTTCCAGTCCTGCACGATGTTGTCGATGGGGATATGCCTTTGGCGGAACGCTGCCAGCGTCTGCACAAGCTCGTCCTGCGTCTTGTACCGCTCGCGGCTCTGCCAGAAACCCATCACCCACTTGGGGTAGACGGGAGCACGGCCTGTCAGCGTGCGGTAGCCGCTGATGACCTCGTCCATCGACGCTCCGGCGATGAAGTAGTAGTCCATGTCCGGCGACATCTCGTTCCAGATGCTCAGCTGTCCTTGCTCCTGCTCCGTGCGCTGACGGGCCACACGCAGTCCTATGTAGCTCTCGCCGCCGTCGGGCTGCCACTCTATGCGCAGCTGTGTCAGCTCTCCCTTGGGGATGTTGCAGGAGAACTTATGGCTGTTGGGGTTCCAGCTTGTGCGCCACATCTCGGGCACCACCTCGCGCCCGCCGATGAAGACCTTCACATAGCCGGCGTAGTAGAGGATAAACTCTCTGAGTTGAGCGTTGAGCGTTGAGCGTTGAGCGCTTGCTGCTTCACGAGGTTCTATGAATCCCTCGTACACCACCTTCGCCCCGTCCAGGTTGAAACCCTTGGGCAGGTTCTTTGTGCCGCCCGGCTCGGTACGGTTGCCCAGTTCCGACTTCGGCGGACAGGCGAACTCATAGTAGAGGCTGTCCTCTTCGCGCACGATGGTCTTGCCGTCCTTGTCGGTATAGGTTCCCGTGAGGTGACCCTCGTGCCCTTTCTTGTCAAAGAGCTTAAAGGCTTGGTTTAACTGCAGGTAGTCAACGGGCTGGCCAAAGCGGCAGTAGCTGTACGAGTCCCAAAGCAGTCCGTAGTTCTTGTTAGAGATAACAAAGGGCACGCTCACCTTCGTGTTATACTGGAAGAGGTCCTCGTTACGTCCCTTCATGTTCAGCTCCTGAGACTGGTGCTGCCCCAGTCCGTAGAACGCCTCGTCGGCCGGACTGTCGAAGACCGTCTGCCAGGTAAGGCCGTGACGCTGCTCCTCAGGCACCTTCGCCACGCTGACCCCAATCTCGCGGTCACTCACGTAGTAGTCCTGGAACCGCTTGCCCTGCTTGGCCTCGCGCAGCAGCGTCTTGCCGTCGGCTCCGAGGAAGGTCACCTCGCCCGTCCGTTTGTCCACACGGGCTTCCATCTGTGAGGTTTTGACGGCGGCGTAGCCATCGGCATCGCTGACGGTGAAGCTCGGACGGGCCGTCTGGTCGACAATAATGAGGCTCTTCTGCTTTTCGGGCAGCATGTCCTTGCTGGTGGCCCGCACTCGGACAATTTTGTCGCCAATCACTTCGAGACGCACCACGCGTGCCTGACCGCCATCGGGTCGCACCGTCACTCCGTTTCCGCTCTGCGCTACCTCTGCGGCCTGGCCGAAGAGCGAACAAGTCAGTAATACAGAGAATAATAACTGTTTCTTTTTCATGCTTTTATAATATTACATTTAATTCTTTCTTTGCCAGTTTCTCCAGCCCCTTCTGGACTTTGAGCCGACCTTTCTCGTCGAATAAGCCGTTCTTTCCCTTTGAATAAGCCGTTCTTTCCCTTCGAAAAAGCCGTTCTTTCCCTTCGAAAAAGCCGTTCTTTCAAATTGAATAAGCCGTTCTTTCTCCGTCAATTTTTCTGCAAAGATAAACAAAATCCTTGTAACCCGAAAATGTTTTTGCAAGTTTAACGCATAAATCGCACGATAATTGCAAAAATAATAGTACCTTTGTCGCCGTATTCATAAAATATTGATTATGACAAACAAAGAAAGAGCCGAGAAATGGCTTGACATCGTAAATGAAGACCTCAGCGTGGCCGATGACCTCTACAAGACCGGTCACTGGCTATACGTCTGCTTCATGTGTCACCAGGTCGTAGAAAAGACCTTAAAGGCCTATTGGTGTGTTTGTCGCGACGACGACCCGCCCTATCTGCACGACCATAGTAAGATAGCGCAAGGCTGTGGTCTTTACACGAAGATGAGTGCGGAGCAGAAAGACTTCCTCAAAAATATCAAGCCGATGAATATTGAGGCTCGTTACTTGGAATACAAGAACGAAATAGCACGTACCCTCAATCGAGAAAAAACAGCCGAAATATTAGAATTCACGAAACAACTGTACACATGGATACTCGAAAAGCTAAGGGAAAAGTCCTCGACCCGGTAAATTTCACGCCGCTTACCGTACAAGGTGTTCTGCCCAAGGAGTTCGCTTTGGAGCTGGTACGCCGCTACAAGGAGGTCATCGCCCCGCGCTTTGACCCTGCCATGAAGGTGATGATGTTCGGCTCCTACGCGAAAGACTGTCCCAATGAGTGGAGCGACATCGATGTGGCTGTCATCGTACCCAAGATTGAGGAAGGCACATGGTTCGACACTTCTGTCTCACTCAATAGAGACGTGGATAAGGTGAGCCTCTACATTGAACCCATCCTTCTGGAGAGTGGTGAAGATTCGCCCATCTACCGCGAAGTAATGCGAACCGGTGTGGCGGTTTAAACAATCCAGAGCTTATGAACGAAGAAGAACTGAGGCAGGCGATTGACCTGCTGGGTCAGGCGGGCATGGAGGTGAAGCTGTGCGACACACCGGTGCCCCGCAGTAGCATATCCGTGAAGTGTGGCCTCCCTACGATGCCTGGCGACAGCGAGGGCGATGACTACATCATGCTGCCCAAGTCGCTGGTGGGGAAATACCCTGAGATATTCGTGCCCGCCGTCGGAGACAGCATGACGGGTGCCAATTTCGAGGAGGGCGACCTGCTGCGCGTGCAGCTGGGCGTGACCTGCCACGACGGCGACAACGTGCTGGCCTGGATAGACGGCAGCTGCACGGTGAAGACCTATTTCCAGGACGACGAAGGGCTGATGTGGCTTGTGCCGCAGAACGAGGCCTACGACGCCATCCTCATCACCGGAGAGTACGATGTGAAGATTCTCGGCCGTGTGGTGGGTGTGGAGAAGCGGTCGCCCAGGGCTTCGTTCCGCGACTGCCAGAAATATGTAAAGCGGGCAAAGACGAAGATGAAGATGGCACAGCTGCTGTCGCCGGAACAGGTAGACAACGTCATCCGCAACATAGGCCCTGAGGTGAAGCACGCCCGCCAGTGGTATGCCGTCTATCGCGCAATGGCCGACCATGAGCAGGCCGTCGAGGGGTCGATTGCGACGTTCTGCGAGCGGGTCGCTCAGATATTGCCCTATCATGGGCACTTGCCCACGGCACGCGAACTGCAGCGCATGGCTGTGCAGAGCTTCTCAAAGCCTGTCGCAATGTGGAGCTCAGCCAATGCACCCGTCTCGGGAGTGCGGTTCATGGACTACCTGCGCATAGCCAAGCGAACTGCCTCCCTGCTCACAGGAGAACAGACCAGACTGCCCTTTTAATATTCTCTAAGGAGTTCAGGAGTTACAGCGCATCCTAAAAAGAGAAAGAAAAAAGAACATCCGCCTTTTCTGCAGGCTTGTCACCAAAGGCCTTAAAGGCCGTAAAGGGGCAAGCCTGCAGAAATGAGCGACAACAAGGTAAGACGGAGACAGCCGCTCTGACTGGTTAAAAATGTAAAAAAAGTTGTGGCATCGGCGGGAAATGAGTAATTTTGCACCCCAAATGAAGATATGTCTCATATTCTTGTCCGCCGCCCTGCTGATGACAGGCTGTGCGGGCGAGTTCAATAAGGTGTACAAATATAACGATATGGACTATCGCTATGAGTATGCCAAACAGTGTTTCGCCCAGGGGAAATTCACCAACGCCGAGACGCTGCTGATGGACTTGATAACCATGAAGAAGGGTAGCGACGAGGCGCAGGAGTCGCTCTATATGCTGGCTATGGCCGAGTATATGAACCGCGACTATGAGTCGGCCTCGGAAACCTTCAAGAAGTATTTCAAGACCTACCCCAAGGGTGTCTATGCCGAGCAGGCGGCCTTCTACATCGGGCAGTCGCTCTATCAGAGTGCGCCGGAGCCGAGGCTTGACCAGAGTCCTACCAACGGTGCCATCACGGCCTATCAGGAGTTTCTCGACCTCTACCCCGACTCGCCGCTGAGACAGGAGGCTACCGACCGTATGTATGAGCTCTACGACAAGCTGACCATGAAGGAACTGCTCAACGCCCAGCTCTATTACAACCTGGGCGGATACTTCGGCAACATCAACTCCAACAGCGAGAGCAACTACTCGTCGTGCATCGTCGTAGCTCAGAACGCCCTCAAGACGTTCCCCTACACCAACCTTCGTGAGGACTTTGCCGTGCTCATCATGAAGAGCAAGTTTGAGTTGGCCGAGAACTCCACCGAGGAGAAGAAGCTGGACCGTTATCGCGATGCCGAGGATGAGTGTTACGGCTTCATCAACGAGTATCCCGACTCGAAGAACCGCGCCACGGCAGAGAAATTCATCGCCAAGTGCAAAAAGATAACCAAAGACTGAATGGCGCAAAATTGTAAATTGTAAATTAGTAAATTGTAAATATTTAGTGATGGACTACAAGAAATCAAAGGCTCCGGTTAATACCGTGACACGCAACATCATGGACCTGTGCAAGGACACGGGAAACATCTACGAGAGCGTTGCCATCATCGGCAAGCGTGCTAATCAGATATCGCAGCAGATAAAGGACGACCTGTCGAAGAAGCTGGCAGAGTTCGCCTCTTACAACGACACACTCGAGGAAGTGTTCGAGAACCGTGAACAGATAGAAATCTCGCGCTACTACGAGAAGCTGCCGAAACCCTCACTGCTGGCTACCCAGGAGTTTATCGAGGACAAGGTCTACTGGCGTGAGCAGAAGGATCAGACCCAGACGATGCTGGATTAAGAAATTATTATGATACAGCGTATTCAAACCGTCTACCTGCTCGTGGCTGCTTTGGCCATGGTAGCGTGTGCCTCCTTCGTGTTCAAGAATGTGGCTGTGGGCATCGCTGCGTTGGTGGCTGCAGGTCTTTCCCTGTATGCCATTTCCCTGTACAAGAAACGCCCTTTACAGGCAACCGTCTGCCGCATCCTCTGCTTTGTCGGTGTCGCCTTTATCGCCTATTTCAGTATAGTCAATGCTGGCAATTACGCACAGAAGGGCTACATCTATCCCATGGGGACCACCGTTCTGGCTATATTCTGCTGGCTTTTCGCAAACATTGCCATAAGGAAGGACGAGAAGCTGGTGCGGTCCCTTGACCGTATCAGATAGTTCATAGTTTAATGGAGATAAAGACCGCCGAGTTTAGCATTTCATCCCCTATGGTGTCCCTGTGTCCTAAGGACACCAAGGCGGAGTATGCCTTCATAGGCCGCTCGAACGTCGGTAAGTCGAGTCTCATCAACATGCTCTGCCGCAACAAGAAGCTGGCCAAGACTTCTTCGACGCCCGGCAAGACGCTCCTGATTAACCACTTTATTATTAATAAGGAGTGGTACTTGGTCGACCTCCCCGGCTACGGCTTTGCTAAGCGGTCGAAGAAGGAGGTGCAGCGACTTGACCAGATGATTCGCGGCTATATCCTGGGACGTAAACAACTGGTAAATGTCTTTGTGCTCATCGACGTCAGGCTGGAGGCACAGGCTATAGACTTGGAATTTATGAACTGGTTAGGAATGTCGGGCATACCGTTCAGCATCGTCTTCACCAAGGCCGACAAGCTCTCTGCCGCCAAGGTAAGGGCCAGCGTGGCCGCCTACGAGCAGAAGATGCTCGAGACGTGGGAGGAAATGCCGCCCTACTTCGTAACCTCGGCAGAGAAAGGGGAGGGGAGGACAGAGCTCCTCGACTATATCGAGAAAATCAATAAGGAAATAGCGAGTTAGTGGCGAAGGAAATACCATACCTCGACGTGCAGAACCTGACGAAATCGTTTGGTTCTCTTCTTTTGTTTGAGGATATCAGTTTCTCTATCGCCGAGGGTCAGAAGGTAGGGCTCATTGCCAAGAACGGTACTGGAAAGAGCACCCTGCTTTCCCTGCTTGTAGACAAGGACAGTGCCGACAGCGGCAGCATCATCTATCGCCGCGACCTGAAGGTGGGCATGCTGGAGCAGTCGCCGGTATTCGACCCTAAGGAGAGTGTCCTCGATGCCTGCTTCAACCACGAGAACGACCCGGAGAAGATTCTGAAGGCTAAGCAAATCCTTACCAAGCTGAAGATACGCGACCTGCAGCAGCCTATGGGACAGCTCAGCGGCGGCCAGCAGAAGCGTGTGGCGCTGGCCAATGTGCTCATCACCGAGCCTGACTTCCTCATCCTCGACGAGCCGACCAACCACCTCGACCTGGAGATGATTGAGTGGCTCGAGGGATTTCTGGGCCGGGGCAACAAGACGCTGCTCATGGTCACTCACGACCGCTATTTCCTCGACCGTGTGTGCTCCGTCATCCTTGAGATTGACGACCGTACTATCTACACCTACCGAGGCAACTACTCCTACTACTTAGAGAAACGGCAGGAACGGATAGACAACCGCCGTGCCGAGATAGCCCGTGCCAATAACCTCTACCGTACCGAACTGGAGTGGATGCGCCGTATGCCTCAGGCCCGTGGCCACAAGGCTAAGAGCCGTGAGGATGCCTTCTACGAGCTGGAACGGGTGGCAAAGGCCCGTATAGAGGAGCGGGCCATCCGCCTGAAAGCCAGCAACGTCTATATCGGTTCGAAGATTTTCGAGTGCCAGTATATATCAAAGGCATTTGGAGGTGAGGACTCTTCATCCCAGACAGTCATCCTTAAAGACTTCTACTATAACTTCTCCCGTTTCGAGAAGATGGGCATTGTGGGCAACAATGGTACGGGGAAGACTACCTTCGTGAAGATGCTCCTCGGCGAGCAGCAGCCCGACAGCGGCCGCATCGTCATAGGAGAGACTGTCCGCTTCGGCTATTTCTCGCAGGAGGGGCTGCAGTTCCGTGAGGATCAGAAGGTTATCGACGTGGTGAGAGACATTGCCGAATACGTAGACCTCGGACAGGGCCGCCACCTTACTGCCACGCAGCTCTTGCAGCATTTCCTCTTCACCAACGAGCAGCAATACAACTATGTGGCAAAGCTCAGCGGTGGCGAGCGGCGCAAGCTCTACCTCTGTACCGTGCTCATGCGGCAGCCCAACTTCCTCGTCCTTGACGAGCCTACCAACGACCTCGACATCGTCACTCTCCAGATACTTGAGGAATATCTTCAGGACTTCCCCGGCTGTGTCATCGTTGTCAGTCACGACCGCTACTTCATGGACAAGGTCGTCGACCACCTCCTCGTCTTTAAGGGCGACGGCGTGGTGAAGGACTTCCCGGGAAACTATACACAGTACAGGGAGTGGGCCGCCCTCGGAGGGAGTGAAAGGGGAGTGAACGGAAGTGAAAGGGGAGTGAAAGGGACGTCGCCTTCTTCGGGAAGGTTTTCTGCCACAGAACAATCGTCCCCTTCACTCCCTCCTCACTCCTCTTTCACTTCCCCTTCACTCCCTAATAAGAGGAAGATGACCTACAAGGAGAAACGCGAGTTTGAGCAGCTGGAGAAGGACATCGCTGCCCTGGAGGCCGAGCAGAAACAGATAGAGGAAGCCCTCTGCGGAGGAACTACTTCTATAGACGAGATAACAAAGATGAGCAAACGCCTACCACTTCTCAAGGACGAGCTCGACGAGAAGTCCATGCGATGGCTGGAACTTTCAGAACTAACATGATTCAGCAATACCCATCACGACTATTAGAACAGGCGGTACAGGAGTTCTCCCGTCTGCCGGGCATAGGACGAAAGACAGCCCTACGCCTGGTGCTTCACCTGCTTCGTCAGGATGAGGAAGACGTGGTCCGTTTTTCTGAGGCCGTTGCCACCATGCGCCGTGAGGTGAAGTTCTGCCGTGTGTGCCACAACATCAGCGACACCGACGTCTGTCCCATCTGTTCCGACCAGCGGCGCGACGCTTCGACTATCTGTGTCGTGGAGAATATCCAGGACGTGATGGCCATAGAGAATACCCAGCAGTTCCACGGTCTCTACCACGTGCTCGGCGGTCTTATCTCGCCTATGGACGGCATCGGCCCCTCAGACCTGGAGATAGAGTCGCTCGTTGCCCGCGTCACTGGGAGCGCGGACGTCTCGTCCGCAACAGTCAAGGAGGTCATCCTTGCCCTCAGCAGCACTATGGAGGGCGACACCACTAACTTCTACATCTACCGCAAACTCGCTCCTACGGGGGTTAACGTCTCCATTATAGCCCGTGGCATCGCTGTCGGCAACGAACTGGAATATACCGACGAGGTCACCCTCGGACGGTCCATCATTAACCGTACACCTTTTGAGGGTAAGTGATAAAAGTATGAAAAAGACAAGAAACTATCTCGCTGTGCTGTTTACGCTGATTTGCGTCATTGCCCTTGGCTTGTACATTGGCGGTGAGTTCCTGGGCATGGACATCGCTGTGCTTTCCGATGTGTCAGACCAAACGTTGTTTATCATTCAGACAGCGTCTATCCTGCTGTCGCTGGCTGTAGTGCCGTTGTCGCTCAAGCTGTTCAGTCTGCAGAAAGTAAAGGCTGACCTGCTGGAGCGCAAGGCAGAAGCCCTGAAGAAGTGGGGCACGCTGCGGCTGCTCATGCTCGGCGTCATCCTCATCGGCAACACCTTATTATATTATATGCTGGGCTATGAACCGGCTTTCGGCTACCTTGCCGTTATCACCGCACTGGTAATGCCCTTCGTCGTTCCAACGATGAAGCGCTGTGAGGCTGAGACCTCAGCCAATGAAGCCAATGAAGAATAAGGATTCCCTACTTTGTGACTAACTCCACCGGGCAGTGGTCGCTGCCGAAGATGTCGGTGTGGATAGAGGCAGTGTCGATGGCTGCCTGCAGGCGGTTGCTCGTCAGGAAATAGTCTATGCGCCACCCGGCATTCTTTTCTCTGGCCTGGAAGCGGTACGACCACCACGAGTAGCATACCTCGTCGGGGTGGAGCCAGCGGAAAGAGTCTGTGAAGCCACAGGCAAGCAGGTCGGTGAACTTCTCTCGCTCCTCATCGGTGAAGCCGGCGTTACGGCGGTTACTCTTCGGGTTCTTGATGTCTATTTCCTCATGAGCCACGTTCATGTCACCACAAACGATGACGGGCTTCTGCTTATCGAGCTTTTTGAGGTAGCTGCGGAAAGCATCGTCCCACGACATACGGTAGTCCAATCGCTTCAGACCGTCCTGTGAGTTGGGGGTATAGACGTTGACGAGGAAGAAGTCGGGCATCTCCAAGGTGATGACACGGCCTTCGTGGTCATGTATGTCAATGCCCATGCCCACTTCCACCGAGAGGGGCTTATGACGGGTAAAGATGGCGGTGCCGCTATAGCCGCGCTTCTCGGCAGAGTTCCAGTAGCTCTCATAACCCTCAAAGCTCAGGTCGAGCTGTCCTGGTTGCATTTTCGTCTCCTGAAGGCAGAAAAAGTCTGCATCCAGGAGACGAAATATATCACTAAACCCCTTGCCCTCGCAAGCACGGAGGCCGTTGACATTCCAACTGACGAATTTCATTGGAAATTACTTCAGGATATTGTAGAGCAGCGAGGTAAGCGAGATGAGGATGGAGGTTGCCGAGAACCAGAGCGTCGTCATGCTACCCACGCTGGAGTTCTGTGCCTTCACCTTGTTAGGCGTCACATACACCACATCGTTCTGCTGCAGGTAGAAGTAGGGCGAGTTGATGATGTTGGCATCGGTGAGGTCGAAGTAGTGGATAGACTTCATACCTGTGGAGTCCTCGCGGATGAGCTGCACGTTCTTGCGCTGACCATAGATGGTGAGGTCGCCAGCCTGTGCCAGAGCCTCAAGGATAGTAATCTTCTCACGCGACACATTGAACGTTCCGGGACGTGCCACTTCGCCGATGACCGAAATCTGGTAGCCGGGGATGCGCACGGTGACGATGGGCTTCTCGGCTTCAGACATGTAGGGTTTAATCTTGCCCTCAATCATCTTCTCGGCCTCAGCCTTGGTCAGACCGCCCACATGCAGCTGTCCCACGATGGGGAACTGGATGTTGCCCTCGTTGTCCACGAGGTAGGTCTGCAGCATGGGCTGTGAGTAGGTGCTGCGGGTGGTCAGCGAGTAGGGTGTGGGCACGGTCATGTTGAAGGGAGCGGCAGCCTGGTCGTCAATACAGCTGACGGTGATGGTGAGCTGGTCCTTGGGCATGATGCGTGCATCATAGAGATACTGCGACCGTGAAAGGTCCACATCGGTGGAATTCTGGAAATAGGGAACGTCTTTCTGACTGCCGCAGCTGGCAAGGAACAACAGTGCCAAAAGAGGTAGGATAAACTTGCTTGTATGCTTCATAATGATTGATGTTTTTAGATTTTGGGTGCAAAATTACGTTTATTTTCCGACATACACAAATAAAACTATCAAAAAAATGTTTTTACGTCCATTTATTGTCCGCTGCTCACGACGAGCATGCCGTCTATCTCGTTATAGGTCACAAATTTGTACATGGCCAGGTTATGGCCTTTGTCGCCGCTCTGCACATAGCCCTCCGAGCCGTTGATGTTGTATGTACGCTTGCATTTGTCGCACACCAGCTCGTAGAGCCCGCACCATTTCAGTTCGTAGTTGAAGTCGCAGTTGGGGCATTGCAGGTCGTAGGCCCTGAGCTGTCCGAACGACGAGCGTCCGATGATGAGGCCTTGCTTGTAGCCCATGCGGGTATAGAGCACGGGACGGCCGTTCACCGCCGTACTCATGGTCAGGTCGAGGTCGGTGGCGGCATACGTGCCCTGATTGGGGGTGAGCTTCAGGTGGGTGACGCCGCGCTCCATCACCGCCTTCACGATGCAGAAGTTGCCGTTATTGGCAGCAGACCGTGAAAGGGCACTCGACGGGAACAGCGAGGCCTGGAACGTGAAGTAACAGTCGTGGGTGCTGTACATGTTGTCGGTCTCGCAAGCCCCACACAATAATATTAAAAAGGAAACGAGAATCTTCTTCACTGAAATAGGTCGTAGGTTTTAGAATGAATTCAGCAGTTTCTGTTCTGCTGCCTCTACCTGCTCGAAGCCGAACTGCGAGAGGGTGTCGGCCATGAGGGCTGCGATGCGGTCGTTGCAGAGGTTGCCGATGCTGCCCTCGTGGGTGTGGTGTATGTCCTTGCAGGGCGTGAATCGTCCGGCCTCGATGTCGAGGCCCACCTTCTTGTAAGCGTCGCGGAAGGGCATACCGGCGGCGGCGAGGCGGTTCACCTCTTCGACTGAGAACATCGGGTCGTAGCGCGGGTCGTCGAGGATATGCTCGTTCACCTCTATGCGGCTGATGATGTAGGCCGTCATGCGCAGGCAGTCGAGCAGCTCGTCGAAGGCCGGGAGGAACACCTCCTTGATGATTTGCAGGTCGCGGAAATAGCCCGTGGGCAGGTTGTTGCGGATGAGCGTCACCTGCTGTGGCAGCGCCTGCAGTTTGTTGCTCTTGGCACGGATGAGCTCGAAGACGTCGGGGTTCTTCTTGTGGGGCATGATGCTCGAGCCCGTGGTACACTCCTTAGGCAGCTTCACGAAGCCGTAGTTCTGCGAGTTGAACAGGCAGGCGTCGAAGGCCAGCTTCGACATTGTGGCGGCGATGCTGGCGATGGCGAAGGCCACGCCGGTCTCCATCTTGCCCCGGCACATCTGGGCATAGGCCACGTTGTAGTCCATCGAGTCGAAGCCCAGCAGGTCGGTGGTCATCTGGCGGTTCAGGGGGAACGACGAGCCATAGCCCGCCGCCGACCCTAACGGGTTGCGGTTGGCGGTGCGGTAGGCAGCAAGGAGGAACTGCATGTCGTCGGCCAGCGACTCGGCATGTGCTCCGAACCACAGGCCGAACGACGACGGCATGGCCACCTGCAGGTGGGTATAGCCCGGCATGAGCACGTCCTTATACTGCTCGCTCTTCTGCTGCAGCTCTGTGAAGAGGTCGTTCACGGCCTCGGCCACGAGCTTCAGCTGATGGCGGGTGAAGAGCTTCAGGTCTACGAGTACCTGGTCGTTGCGCGAGCGGCCGGAGTGAATCTTCTTGCCCATGTCGCCAAGCTTCCTTGTCAGCATCAGTTCTACCTGCGAGTGCACGTCCTCGATGCCCTCCTCTATCTGGAATTCACCGGCGACCGCCTGGCGGTACATCTCCTGCAACGCTTTCGTCAGGCTAAGCCGTTCGTCCGTTGCCAGCAAGCCGACCGACTCCAGCATGCGGATATGCGCCAGCGTACCCA
>JAGCNO010000109.1 GCA_017645905.1 Prevotella sp.
GCCATCAACATCAGCACGTTTATCGGCTACAAGCTCCGGCGTACCACCGGAGCCATCAGCTGTGCGCTGGGCACTGCCCTACCCTCTTTCCTCATCATCCTGGCCATCGCCATCATCTTCCATCAGTTTAAGGAGAATCCTATAGTGGCTGCCATGTTCCGGGGCATACGCCCGGCCGTGGTAGCCCTCATTGCCGTTCCCACCTTTAAGATGGCACGCCAGGCGAAGCTCAACCGCTACACTTTCTGGATTCCCATCGTCTCAGCCCTGCTCATCTGGCTCCTCGGCGTGTCGCCCATCTACATCATCCTTGTGGCCGCTATCGGAGGTTATATTTCAAGTTATGTTGTACGTTGACCTCTTCTGCACGTTCTTTGTCATCGGCCTGTTCGGTTTCGGTGGCGGTTACGGCATGCTTTCTCTCATACAGACGAAGGTGGTGCCCGTGTGGATGACCACGGCGCAGTTTACCGACATCGTGGCCATTTCGCAAATGACGCCAGGCCCTATCGGCATCAACTCTGCCACCTACTGTGGCTACATGGCCTGTCACAACGCCGGCATGGGCGTGGCTGCCTCGGTGCTTGGCTCCGTTGTGGCAACCTTTGCGCTGGTGCTGCCGTCGTTAGTGCTGATGATTGTCATCAGCCGTTTGTTCATGAAGTACATGAAGACACGTACGGTGACGAGCATCTTCACCGGCCTGCGCCCTGCTGTGGTGGGACTTTTAGCCGCCGCCACACTGCTGCTCTGCAACCGCGAGAACTTCTCCACACCGACGGAGAACCCCTGGCAGTTCTGGATTAGCGTGTTCCTCTTCATCGCAACCTACATCGGCACTAAAGTCTATAAGATTAACCCCATCAAACTGATTCTGATGAGTGCCATAGCCGGCCTCGTACTCCTTTACTGATGAAACGCTGGTTCCTGCTCGTTTTTGTTTACGTGGCGGCTCTGTCGCTGCCCATGCTCAAGATCCAAGCCCAAAGCGATTCCACCTCCGTAAAACAGAAGAAGGAACGCAAGGTGGACCTCTACGGTAGCGTCTACGACTCGTTCACCAAGGTACCGGTAAAGGCTTTCGTCACGCTTCTACAAGCCGGCGACTCCAGCGTTGTCGACACCACCACCTGCTGGATATGGGACCGTGAGAGCTATTACGAGATGAAAATCCCTGCCCGGCCGGGCAGCTACATCATCAAAGGCACTGCCGAGGGATACGAAGACGGCTACCAGAACTACCACCTTCACTACCTGGCCCGCAACAACCGCTTTGAGCTGCCCACCCTGTTGCTGAAGAAAAAGATGGACGACATCTGGCGCGAGGACTCGCTCGGCGGCGTGGTTGTCACAGGCACCAGGGTGAAGTTCGCCTACCGCGGCGACACGCTGGTCTATAACGCCTCGGCCTTCAACCTGCCCGAAGGCTCCATGCTCGACGGACTTATCCGCCAGATGCCCGGCGCAGAACTGAAGGACAATGGCGACATCTACATCAACGGCCGCAAGGTGGACTACCTCACGCTCAACGGCAAGGATTTCTTCAAAGGGCAGAACCAGGTGATGCTCGACAACCTGCCCTATTTCACCGTGCGCGAGCTGAAGGTCTACGACAAGCCGACGAAGCAGAGCGAGATGCTGGGCCACGACATTGAGAAGAAAGACTACGTGATGGACGTGCTGCTGAAGCGCGAGTACAACCGCGGCGTGATGGGCAATGCCGAAGTGGGCCGCGGCACTGAGCGCCGATACATGGGCCGCCTCTTCGGCCTCTACTACGACGACAACACGCGAGTGTCGGTCTTCGGCAACACGAACAACGTGAACGAGACGCGACGACCTGGAAGCGACGGCGAGTGGAGCCCGTCGGAGATGCCTGTGGGGCTGCGCGCCACGAAGACGGCGGGCATGAACCTGAACACGCAGGACTCCGATAAGCAATGGGAAGAGACACTCGATGCCACCGTGTCATGGAACGACTCAGAGAACGAAAGGCGCACGGCATCGGAGACCTTCGCCACGGCGGGCAGCATCTTCGGCGGGTCGGCATCGCGCAGCCGGCAGAAGGACTTCCGCCTGCATGCCGAGAACTATTTCCAGATACAGAAACCCATCATCTTTTGGAACAGCATCAGTCTGAACTACAGCAACGGCGACCGCCACAGCAGCAGCGAGGACTCCACTTACAGCGCCGCCCTTATCAACCGCTCGCTGAACAGCGGACTGAACAGTTACCGCACACTCGCGCTGAATGGCAATATAGGGGTACACAAGAAATTCGAGTGGGGCGACTATGTGAGTCTCTCCGTCAACGGCGATTACACCCGTCAGCGACCCTCCGACAGTTTCAGCCTCAACGACACTTACTACGCCCGGACCGACAGCATGGAGCGCCGGCACTATTACACCGACGATCCAGAGGAGTCTTACAATTACCAGACGCGGCTGAGCTACACCTTCCAGATGCCCGGACAGTGGTTCATCAACCCCTACATAAGCTACGAGCAGAGTAGGAGTGAGCTCCGCGACATGCGCTACCGCCTGGACAGGCTCTATTCAGTTCCCGGCACATCTCCCACCTCTCCCTCATTAACCTGGCTTCCCTCCACCCGCGAGGCGCTGGTCAACGCCCTCGATGCCGAAAACAGCAGCAGCGAGA
>JAGCNO010000110.1 GCA_017645905.1 Prevotella sp.
CTGCTTGTAGAACACGTCGAGTATCTCTGCCAGATGGCCGAAACCTTTCTTCCTGGAATACTCACCCAGACGGAGGGCACGAATCATGCGAACCCACATGCCCCGCTTGGGGTTCATGTTCTCGGCAGCCTGCTGGGCAGTCATCGGAAGGGCATTCATCCACAGGGCGACGCGCAGACACGCCTTACGGTTGTACTTCAGCATCAGTTTCTCCTTCATGTTCTTGGCGGCATCAGCGCCCCTGTCGAGGGGTCCCCACATGTGGTAGTAGAGTTTCTGGGCATGGGCCACGAGCGTCTTAGGCTCTATGATCTGCACATAGCCGGTTTTTTCGTACCAGAGGAAGCGGAGCACGTCGGCAGGAGTCTTCAGCAGCTTCGATGCCTCCTCGGTTTTTTCAATCTTTTCCACCAGCGTCTTGACGACGAACATGGCGGTCTCCTTCATCGTGATGTCTACGTTATCAGGCAGCGGGAATACCCGGAGCAGCTGCTCCAGGGAGTCCTTCTGTGTAGCGTCGAGTGGCGTAGCCGACGACAGGAGGGATTCAAACACACGCTTCATGTCCTCGACGGTGAACAGTCGCAGTTCCTTCAGCTTGCTGCCCTGACCCTTATAGACAAAGTCGGCCGTCTCGAACGGCGTACCGCAGAAGGGGCAGCCGTTGTATCTTTCCAGGGGGAAGGTCCCTTCAGGAATCAGGTGTCCGCAGGGCAAGGTGGTGCCTTTGAAGCCAGCCTCTTTGCCGAAGATATTTGCAATCCAGGTGATGAGGTGGTCGGCAAAGGTCTCGCCCGTTGGCACGTCCCATCCCTTGACGAGCGATGCCCAGTTCAGCTTCATGCCCATCACCTCGTTGATGCACTCGGTGATTTCTGCCAGTCGGTCGACAGGGAGGGCGTTCAGCGCATGGAGCAGTTCTTCAGAGACGCAGAAACCGTTCTCCTTCAGCCTGGCGACGAACGCCATCACCGGCGCTGATGCCTCAGAACTCATGTTGATGTCCTCGCGGTCGATGTCGAGGAACGCTGCCCGGTAGCGTAGCGCTACGTTTGTCAAAGTCTTGTTGTCCATAACAACTTTAATTAAAAGGTAATTGGCTGACTGATTTCTATTACAGATGTGGTGGAGTAAGTCAGCCTTGACCTTGTTAATAAATAAAGAGAGGTAATTGAGCAGCTGTCACATGGTTTTTTGCAAAACCTCAAATGGAAGTAAGCTGTCCTTGACCTCTCTTATTCGTTCGTTTTATTCTGGCTGCAAAGGTAATATTTTTTTCTCAAAAAGCAAAGGAAAAATAAGAAAAAAGTGGAAATAAACTCTACTCGCTTGTGTTAGTGGCCGTTATCCTCCCTAATCTATCTCTAACCATCCGTCCTTGTTAGGCTCATGTGCACCAGGGAGGAGATATTCCTTATGGTCCTTGATTTGGATGATGTGCTTCCAACAGCGGGGAATGCAGAAGGCACCGGTGGTCTCATCAAGGACAAGGATGTAGAAATGTCCGTCGCACGACTTCTGGGCGTATAAGAGCTGATGCTTGACAGTTTTGTTGATGCTGAATGTTTCGGGGCTGCTCTTGCCTACGACCAGCTCGTGGTCGCTCATGACGATGAAGAATTGCTGGTTGGGGTTCAGGCCCAGGTAGTCGTTGCTGACGCAGAGCCGCAATCCCTGCTCGACGCCATCGGCCGAGGCCTCGGGAACCACATAGAGACGGCCCGTCGTCTTGCCGCTGAGCGTACATTCCTCGTCGATCATGGATTCTCCGACAAGTGAGGGATTTCCTCTCCAGTCTTCCTTGGTCACTTCGTATGAGGTGTCATACACCTTCACACTGTCAACATTCTCCATCATCCGCTTGATGAAGTCGTTGAGCGGGCGCATGTTGAAAGGCTCCTCGCGTCCTTTCTCCTCCCGGATGATGTGTTGCATCTGCCATTCGGAATAGCGTTTGGTGCCCTTCACCCGCAGAGTTGCTGCCCGAGCCGCCTTATAGCCAACGGAATAATAATTGTCTGTGTCTTCCAGTTCGATGCGTTCCCCGTCCATCCCGTCGAGAGCCAACGCATAGAGCACGGTGTCTTTGTCCAGCACGTGGCTCTCCTTGTGATGGCACTGGCGGGCGAAGGTGCATCCCCAGCGGAAAGCGCGGAGACAGGAATCCTGAATATCGGCCTCATTCAATTGCAGTTGCAACCGATCTTTAGGTAAGTCTTTATATTCTTTTGACTTAAGCGCCTCGGGTGTTGTAAACCAGCCATAATACTCTATGTTTGTTTTCAGGACAGCGCCGCCCTCATATCTTATGCGTTTATGAGTTTGGTCGTAGCCTTTGCTGTCTAAATAGGAAACCAGATTCTCTATGGGGTCTGACGAACTTGTGTTCTCTGAGGCACAAGCGCCTAACAGTGTACTCGCTACCAAAAGGAATAATGTTTTTTTCATTGTTACTGTTTTTGATGATGATTGTTTATGAATAGCAAGACGTCTTTTCTTCCTGTTTATAACTGTGCAATGGCGTTCTCCAACTGCCGGCCGCTACGCTCTATCTCGTCGACAATTTCTTCGTAGGAGGCAAAGTCGGAATGTGTGTGATAGTATTCAGGCAGACGGGACTCGTAACTGGAGGTCACGGGCGATGAGACGGGTTCCTTCATGACGAACACCGCTGCGATTATTGCTGCCGCTATGCCAGCAGCCCAGGGGAGGATGCGGCGGTAGAGCTGAATGATGGACTGACCATTGACGATTGACGATTGACGATTGACCATTAGCTGCGCATCGGAAGAATGGTCAATGTTCAATGGTGAATGGTCAATGGCATCCATCTGTGCCCTCAGCTTGTCCATGAACGCGTCGTCGTCGGCAATCTCCGGACGATAGGCGTGGAATATGTCTCGTAGTTCCTGGTCTTTCATATCTGTCTTATTTGCTTAATTTTGTTCTCAGATGTTCTCGGCCTCGTGAAAGATATGCCTTCACCGTGCCCTCGGCTATATTCATAATAGCGGCAACTTCCTTAATCGGCCTGTCCTCCATATAGAAGAGGAGCACAGCCGTTCGTTCGCTGACGTTCAGTCCCTCGATGGCGCAATACAGCTCCTGGTAGGCAAAGCTGTCGTTGGAACGTGAATCGTCAGCCACCTCATGCACCTTGTTGATGTCTATGGCAATGCCGTGTGAGGTCTGTTTCCGCTGATGGTCTGTCAGACTGTTACAGGCAATCCGGTAGAGCCAGGGTGAGAATCCCGCTTCGTCCTCGAAATGGCTTGACGCCATGTAGGCCTTCATCAGTGCCTCCTGTGCCACATCGTCAGCTTCATCCTTGTTCCCGCTGCAAGCCGCCAATAGGAAGCGACGCAGGCTGGGGAGCTCTTTGCGGACGAGACGGGTAAATACTTCTCTGGTCATCTGATACTTTCTGGTACTTCTTTCTGCTATATAAACGTATGAGCACGCCAAAAGGTTGTGCTGGGGAAGAAAAAAACGTCCGATTCCTTCACTCCTGCTTTTTTCTTGGGCCGTTAGCCTCTCATAGATAAAGCCGTTCTTTCTAATAGCCTGTATTATTCATACCGCATTCGCGGTGCTTTGGAAAACCAAATAAAATAAAAAAGAACCTGAAAAAACCGGTATTATTTGGTTCTTGCAGGTTTTATTGTTTACACCTCAAGACTACGCGTATCCACTCCTCCTCAGAAGGGAGTGGCTACGTCGTTTAGTGAGTAAGCATAGCTGTTGCCCACCTTGCCGTTTTCTCTTAGTTGCTGAATGTGTAAAGATAGAAAGTCCTCAACTGTCACATGTTTGTTGTTGGTACTTGTGTCTGTCAGTATCGCTGAAGCCGTGTAGTCCTCATTCTTTAGCTCCATATCAAGCTGAATGGTCTGGTACTTCTGCAAGGCATTCGTAATGATGCTAAGAATATGTGTTCTGTTAGGACAGTTGTTCTTGGGTTTGTCCCGTTCAAAATCCCAGTATTTGGGATTGAGGGAGATTCCTAACGATTTCAAACTTCGCTTCCCGTCTTTTGTGATTTTCACCATTAGGGGAGCTTCGCCATTACTCAAAATCTTGCTTCTGTAGCACGTTACCGACATTTTAGCGTTCATAAATAGGTGACGGTTTTAGTGACGGATTCCGTCACGTTTTCCGTCACTCGGCGACATTGAGCTGATTTTTGGAACAAAAAAAAGAAGCCTCTAATCATTTGATTATCAGCTTCTTTTCGGTTGTCGGGGCTACTGGACTCGAACCAGCGACCTCGCGCCCCCCAGACGTGTGCGCTACCAACTGCGCTAAGCCCCGAACCTGTGTGCAAAAGACAGCATTTCTGTTTTTGCGGGTGCAAAGGTACGACGTTTTTCTGAAACGGCCAAATTTTTAACGTCTTTTTTTTCTTACGAAGGAAAAAACGGTGGAATTTGACCTGCATTTCAGAAAGAAACGAGGATGCGGAACACTTTTCCGGGGTTCTCGGCCCACTGCTGCATGGCCTCGGCGGCCTTCTCGGGTGTTGCCTCAAGGCTGATGAGCCGGTCTACGGGGCAGGTCTTGCGCTCCATGTAGCGAATGACGGCACGGAAGTCAGACGGCTGGGCGTTGCGGGAGCCACGTATGTCGAGCTCTTTCTGCACGAAGAGCTTTGTCTGGAACGACACTTCGGTCTTGGCATAGCCGATGCAGACGACGCGGCCGGTGAAGGCCACCTCGTCGACGGCCATCTGATAGGTCGGGGCGCTGCCTACGGCCTCGATGACCACGTCGGGGCCGAAGCCGCCGGTCATCTCCTGCAGAAGGGCGTGAACGTCCTCGGTGCGGGAGTTCACGGTGTAGGTAGCTCCCATCTGTCGTGCCAGTGCGAGCTTCTCGTCGTCGATGTCGGCGGCTATGACGGTGGCTCCTCGCAGCGAGGCGCGGACTATGGCTCCCATGCCCACCATGCCGCATCCGATGACCATCACCACGTCGATGTCGGTGACCTGAGCACGGCTGACGGCGTGGAAGCCTACGCTCATCGGCTCTACGAGGGCACACTCACGGGGAGTGAGCTGGCTGGCCGGGATGACCTTCTCCCAAGGCAGGCAGAGGGTCTCGCGCATGGCGCCCCAGCGCTGTACGCCGAGGGTCTCGTTGTGCTGACAGGCGTTCACGCGGCCGTTGCGGCAGGAGGCACACTTGCCACAGTTGGTGTAGGGATTGACGGTGACGACCATGCCGGGCTTCAGGCCTTCGGGCACTCCCTCGCCAACACGTTCGATGACGGCGCCTACCTCATGGCCAGGCACCACGGGCATCTTCACCATAGGGTTACGACCCAGGTAGGTACTCAGGTCGCTGCCACAGAAACCTACATACTTCATGCTAAGGAGCACCTCACCGGCACGGGGTTCTTCCGTGACGATGTCTACCAAGTCCATTTGCCTTTCGGCAACTATTCTTACTGCTTTCATGAAAAAAATGAAAGAATGAAAAAATGAAAGAATGGAAATTACTTCGTGAGATTCAGTCGGTAGCCCACGGTGAACTGAACGACGCGGTTCTTTTCTTCAATAAGTCCGCTTGAAGAAGATATCTTAGTCAGACCGTGATTGTAACGCAGGTCGAACTGCCACTTCTCCTTCAGGATATAGGACACACCGATGGGTATGCTCAAGTCGAAAACCATCGGCGAACTGCCCAAGGAGTGCTTGGGGTTTTCAGCAAAAGTGTCGTCGTAGGGCCACTCTTGCCTGCCACTCTTGTAGAACAGGCAACCGACTTGAGCTCCCAAACGCAGTGCCAGCCCCTTGGCAACGTAGTAATTGGCGGTGACGGGCACATTGATGTAGTGATGGCGCTGAGTGCTGATAGTAGCATCAATCATGTTGCTGACGTTTCCGGCGTTCATTGCGGCACGGTAACTGGCCAGGTCGTCATACTTGCGTCCCTGCATGGAATAGAGTACTGCTGCGCTCAGTGACAACTTTTCTTTAAGCCCATATTCGAGTTCCAGTCCGCCTACCGGTCCGATGAGTCCATACACATCGGGCTTGTCTATGGCTCCTTTGCCCACCCAGGACGACAGGCTCGTTGTAGAATAATTAACACCCACCTTCGGGATGAGCGTCACCGGGTGGTCACTTTTGTTGCTTTTATTGCTTTTGTCTGCTCCCTGTGCCCAAGCCAAGGTCGTGGCGGCGAGCAGCATCATCGTAAAGAATACTTTTCTCATAATACTCTGTTAATAAAATAATGTGTCGTTGATTTCGATTTGCAAAGGTAAGGCAAAAAAGGGAAACGGCCAAAGTTTTTGGGCATGATTTTTCGATATAACAATATTTAAGGCCGCAGACCGCGCCTGTTTAAAGGAAAATGCGTACCTTTGCCAGCGGTAAAACCACTCACCCCAGAAGGCCTTCAGAAGGGAGATGCAGCCTTTGAGCCGTTCAAGCTACGAGAAAAAGCCGTTCTTTCGATGGGAATAAGCCGTTCTTTCGATGGGAAAAAGCCGTTCTTTCAATGGGAAAAAGCCGTTCTTTCTCCGAGCCCCTAAAAAGGCCTGTTTGGGACAAACCGTACATGACGATTCTTTTAACCTATTTAAATATGAAAACTACTACCTATTTTCGTTCAGCTTTCTTGCTGCTGATTACCTTGCTGGCCTTCTTTACGGTAAAGGCTCAGGACGACATCGCCACCTTCCGCACCTGGGCCATGACACCGCCTATGGGCTGGAACTCGTGGGACTGCTACTACTCCTCCGTCACCGAGAAGGAGGTGATGCAAAACGCCCAGTACCTTGTAGACAACGACCTGGTGCGCCACGGCTGGGAATATGTCGTGATAGACATCCGATGGTACTGCAACCATCCGTCGCTTGGCGGCGGTAACTATAACCAGCGGGGCACCCAGGGCTACGTGCTCGACGAATACGGCCGCTACCTGCCCTCCCCCACCCGCTTCCCGTCGTGCATGCAGGACGGCGTAAACGTGGGCTTCAAACCGCTGGCCGACAAGCTCCATGAGATGGGCCTGAAGTTGGGCATCCACATCATGCGCGGCGTTCCGAAAAGCGTTGTGGGCAGCAGCTATAAGCTGAAGGGCAGCGAAGAGACGGCCTGGAGCCAGGTCTACAACGGCACCACCTCGCCCTGCACCTGGCTGAAGGACAACCTGCTGGTCAGAAACAACGAGGCCGGACAGCTCTACTACAACAGCATCATGGACCTTTATGCCGAGTGGGGTGTCGACTTCCTGAAGATTGACGACCTCTCGCGTCCTTTCTACGCCGATGAGATTCACATGATACGCAAGGCTATCGACCAGACGGGCCGGCCCATAGTGTTGTCGCTCTCGCCTGGCAAGACGCAGTATCAGTATGCCGACGAGTGTCTGGCAAACGCCAACATGTGGCGCATGATGGACGACCTGTGGGACACGTGGAGCGCTGTCGATGCCGTCTTCAACGAGGCTAACGAGTGGAGCAAGTACAGCCGTCCCGGCAACTATGCCGACTGCGACATGCTGCCCTTGGGACAGATAGCTATGACCATCGCCGACCAAGGCTACACCGGTGCCGACGGCGGCCGCTGGACACGCCTCACGCAGAACGAGCAGCTGACGATGATGACCCTCTGGGGCATCTGCCACTCGCCGCTCTTCTTCGGAGGAGAGATGACCCGCAACGACGACTTCACCCTCTCGCTGCTCACCAACGAGGAGTATCACCAGATGCACAAGTACGGCGAGGATGCCCACCAGGTGATGAACGACGAAGACCTGGGACATGTGGCCTGGACATCGACCGACCCCGCCACAGGCAACAAATACCTGGCACTCTTCCAGCGCGACAACACCCGCTGGATAGTAGGCTCGAAGGCTCTCTACAAGAGCGAGACCGTTGCCTACACCACCGACGGCCATGCCGTTGACGTGGACATAGCGTGGCCCGAGGGCAGCAAGACGCTCGTACTCGTGGTCGACGACGGAGGCGACAACTACAACTACGACCACGGCGACTGGATCAACCCCACGCTCGTACTTCGCGACGGCACCGAGGTAGCACTTACAGGCACTTACAAGACCCGACAGTACACGAAGAGCTACTTCAACCGCGTCTATGAGAACAAGAACGTGGACAACGGCGGCAAGATGAAGGTGATGGGCGTGAGCTACGACCGCGGCTTCTCTACCGACGCCAATGCCGCCATCTTCTTCCAGATACCCGACGACATGGACGTGGTGCGCTTCCGTGCTATGGCTGCTGCCGACGACTCGGGCATCAACCAGACGGGTGCAACGACGAGCATACGCTTCTACGTCTTCGACCAAAACCCGCTCAGCGACGAGCAGGACGACTATGCCGCCCGGTCAGGACTCATCTCGCGCAGTGGCACGAAGTCGAAAGTATTGGAGGCCGACATCACCGGTGCCGAACAGCTGAAGATTGTAGTGAGCAACTGGGGCGACGGCTTTGCCTACGACCGTGCCGACCTCATCAACCCCGTGCTCATCGACGAGGAGGGTAAAGAGACCTCGCTCACCACGCTCACCCATACCTCCTACACCTCAGAATGGGGCTCGCTGCACGTAAACAAGAATGTGGAGAACGGAACGCTGAAGGTTGAGGGACAGTCGTATGCCACCGGCCTCGGCCTGAACGCCCAGTGTACGCTCATCTACGACCTGCCCGAAGGCCACACGTACAAGACCTTCCGTGCGCTCTGCGGCTACGACTCGTCGTGCGATAGCGACAACACCTCGTCGTCAGGCACCACCATGGAGTTCATCTTCTACGTCACGAAGCAGGCAGCCTACGACTTCGACCTCACCCAGCTGGGCTATAGCGCCACGGAGAGCGTGCCCCTCTACGACATCTGGGCCGGCGAGAGCATCGGCACCGCCACCGGCATCCTCTCAACCAGTGTGCCCAGTCACGGCGTGAAGCTGCTGCGTCTCGGCGACAACATTCCTACGGGAATCAGCAGCCCAGACACCGGGAAAGACAGACAAATCCCAAACCTCAAATCTCAAACCACAAATGTACACGACCTCCTGGGCCGTCCTACCGGGAAGTCGTCAAAAGGAAAAAACATCATCATACAAGACGGAAAGAAAATATTCACCCCCTAACTCCTAACTCCTAACTCCTAACTCCTAACTCAAAGAAAATGTTCTCAGGAATCATTGAAGAGTTCGCCCGCGTGGTTGACATTCGCCACGACCGCGAAAACATTGACTTTACCCTCACCTGCTCGTTCACCTCGGAACTGAAGATTGACCAGAGTGTAGCCCACAACGGTGTATGCCTGACGGTGGTAGCCATCGACGGCGACCGCTACGTGGTGACGGCAATGAAGGAGACCCTGGACCGCTCGAACCTTGGCCTGCTGCGCGTTGGCGACAAGGTGAACGTAGAGCGGTCGATGCTTATGAACGGCCGTCTGGACGGCCACATCGTCCAGGGCCACGTAGACCAGACGGCAACCTGCATTGCTATGGAGGATGCCGACGGCAGCACCTATTTCACCTTCGAGTATCCGCTCGACGTGGAGATGGCCCGCCACGGCTATTTCACCGTCGACAAGGGCTCGGTGACTGTTAACGGCGTGTCACTCACCGTCTGCCGACCTACGGACAACACGTTCCAGGTGGCTATCATCCCCTATACCATGGAGCACACTAACTTCCAGGACATCCGTCCAGGGACGGTGGTGAACCTCGAATTCGACATCATCGGCAAGTATATCGCAAGACTACAACACTTCAAATAACCTTCATACCACTATTATTTTTCTAACCACGAATTAAACGAATTACACAAATTGGCTGCGCATAGTTTCTATGACGGCCTAATACACGAATTGGCTGCGCATATTTACTACGCGCAGCCAATTCGTGTAATTCGTTTAATTCGTGGTTAAATAGAAATATCCGTGGTAGAAGAGTCTTACTCGTTCTGCAGGTCTACTGCGAAGTATCCGCTCTTGCCGGTGGGATAAATGCCCTTGATGTAGAGCACGGGCTCCTTTGAGGTCGAGGCCTCCTTGACGGCGTTCTGCAGGTCCTCCATGGTCTTCATCGGCTCGTCGTTGACGCGCTGGATAATGAATCCCTTGGGCACTCCGGCATCCTTCATCTTACCTGCACCGACCTTCATCACCTCCAGGCCATAGCTGATTTCGAGCTGCTCCTTCTGAGCCTTCGTAATCTCGCGGAAGTCGGCTCCGAGCACGTCCATGTCAGCGTTCTTCACCACCTTGGTGTTACCCTGTTCGTTGCGCAGCGTCACCTCCTTGGTGTTTTTCTTCTTATTGTGCAGGTAAGTCAGCGTCACCTTGTCGCCAGGACGTTTCTGGGCGATAATGCCCGAAAGGTCGCCAAACTTCTGAACCTTCTGGCCGTCCACCTCGGTGATGACATCTCCCTTCTCAATGCCAGCCTCCTCGGCAGCGCTGTTCTCCATGACCTCGCCGACGTAGATGCCTTCCATAGTGCCCAGGTCAACCTCGTTGCCCTTCTCCTTCTCCATATCGACATAGTTCTTCACGTCAGAGCCGCTGATGCCAATCATGGCCCGCTGCACGGTACCATACTGCTTGATGTCGTCCACCACCTTGTTCATCATGGCCGTAGGAATGGCAAAGCCGTAGCCGCTGTAGGAGCCAGTCTGCGAGTAGAGCATTGCGTTGATGCCCACCAGCTCGCCGTTGGTGTTCACCAGTGCACCGCCCGAGTTACCGGAGTTGATGGCAGCATCGGTCTGTATGAAGCTCTCCACGCCGTTGGCTCCGAGTGTGCGGGCCTTGGCCGAGATGATGCCGGCGGTGACGGTGTTGTTCAGTCCGAGGGGGTTGCCGATGGCCAGCACCCATTCGCCCACCTTCACGTCGTCCGAATTGGCAATCTTGATGGCGGGCAGCTGTTTGCCGTCAATCTTGATGAGTGCCAGGTCGGTGGTCTTGTCGGCACCGATGATACGTGCGGAGTATTCCTTGTTATCTGACAAAGTGACAGTCAGCTCGTCGGCACCGTCCACCACGTGGTTATTGGTCACGATATATCCGTCGGCCGAGATGATCACGCCTGATCCGGTAGCCGTGCGTTTCGGGGTCTGCACCTGGCGCTTCTGCGTGCCACCCTGTCCGCGCTGTCCGCGGCCGAAGAATCCGCCGAAGGGGTCGTTGAAGAAATCCTCGAAGGGGTCGCGCTGCACCTCGACGGTCTGAATCTTCGAGTTCTGCACATATTTAATATGTACTACCGACGGCAGGGCCTTGTCAGCGGCGTAAGTCAGGTCGACAGGCTGTGCAACAGGCATAGAGGTCACGGCAGTGGTCTCAGGTGCAGAGTTGTTGCTGGCGTGGGTAGCGGCGCATGTAGTGCTGAAAGCTGCCACAGAGAAAACGATGGCGGCCACGCTGAGGGCCGGTGTCAAGAAATTTACAATCTTTTTCATATCAATACGAGTTATGTTAATGATTATTTTTCGGTTCGTAACCGTCGGTGCAAATATAGAGTCAAAAAGCGGAAAACTGACAATTTGTCCGTTCTTTTTCTTTCAATTTAACATTTCCCATATTGTGTTTAAAATCCGTTTGCCACCGCGGCTGACAAATTTACATTCATTTAATGACTTAATAATTGTTGCCTGTCAGAGGATGCTGAAGGGCACCACGAGCTTTACTGTGATGTTGCGCCCCATGTTGTAGACCCCCTGACGCCCGGTGACGGTGTTCACGTCGGCATACTTCAGTCGGCTGAGGTGGCTCTGATAGGCGCGGTTCAGCAGGTTGTCGGCTGTGACGTATAGCTCGGCCACCTTGCGGTCTTTCCAGGTCAGGTCGGTGCCGGCCGAGAGGTTGAGCAGGGTGTAGCTGGGCGTGGCGGTCTCGGTGTCGTCTACGGCATAGACGTGGTTCTGCTTCAGGTAGCACTCCAGTCCTGCGGCGAGGTAAAGGTTGTCGGCAGACAGGCCCTTGGCATGGTGGAGGTGATGGGAATGAGCGCCCAGGGTGGGATGGTGGTGGTGGAGCAGCTCCCACTTCAGCTCCGAAGTCCAGCGCGGTGCTGGGGTGTAGGGGAGGTACTTAGAGGCATCGGGCTGGTGCAGCTGACGGGCATCAACGTAAGAGAAAGTGTTCTCGAAGTGCAGCGAATGGACGGGATGGAAATCGATGCCGGCCTCGAAGCCCAGCAGACGGGCATCGCCCTGCGTATAGCTGTAGACGGGATGACGGTCAATCTCGCGACCCTCACCTTTCAGGAAGATGTAGTTGTCGATGCGGTTGGCAAAGAGTGCTATCTGTGCCGACACATAGCGCGAGGTGAAGTCGAGGCCCAGGTCGGCCTGCAGACTGTATTCGGGCTTTAGCTGCTGGTTGCCAAGCTCGTAGCGCAGTGCTCCCTCATGCGAGCCATTAGACCCCAACTCGCTCATGTTGGGTGCACGGAAGCCACGGGCCACGTTCAGGCGAAGGTTCAGGTGGTCAGTCATGTTCCACACGGCTCCCACGCTGCCCGTCATGCCGTTGAAGTTCCGGCTGAAGTCGGTGAAGCGCTTCACACCATCCTCCATTAACTCCTCACTGCTCAGATGACGATGGTCCACACGCACACCACCGTTCAGCGTCCAACGGTCCAGCTGTTTGCTGACTGTGGTATAGAGACCGACGTCGAAAAGATGGTAGGCAGGAATGAGGAACTCCTCGCCCAGGTTCTGTGACTGCTGCCACATGCCCTGCAAGCCTGCCGACAGCTTCCAACCTCCGAACTCGTGGGTCAGGTAACGCAGGTCGTAGGTCAGCGTGTGGAGCTTGAAGAAGAGGGCGGGCTCGAGGTCGCCTCCGTGCTCCTCGTGTTCATGTTCCTCTTCGGCTTCATCTCCGTGTTCGTGATGATGAGGCTCCTCAAACTCCTGGCGGCGGTTCTGCTGATAGCCTATGATGGCCTTCACCCAGCCGTTGGGCAGGTTCAGCGAGTTGTCCCACACCAGCTTGTAGTGCTTCACCTGCTGGTAAGGCAGAAACTTACTATAACTCGTCGGAGAAACCGACGAGCACTCTAATTCGCCGGTGACGGCGTCGCGCTCTCCCTCGATGATGCCGGGTGTCTGGTGGAAGGTCGTCCACGTCAGCCGCGAGTAGCCCCAGCGCTTTTGCAACCCCATCATCAAGCGTCCCGCCATCTCGCGGAACTGCGAGCCAGGCACGTAGCCGTCGTACTTGTTTTTATAGGCATGGGCCATCTTTCCGCTCCAACGGGCATCCCATACGAAGCCCTGCTGGTTGCCGCCCAGATTGAGCGAATAGCCCAGCAGCCCGTTGTTCGTCTGATATTCCGTTGCAGCGCTGCCTCGCAGCTCGCCCTCGGCCGGTGCGGGCTGAGGGTGAAGGATGACCACTCCTGCCATCGCGTCGGAGCCGTACATCAGCGAGGCGGGACCTTTCAGGATCTCCACTGAGCCTACGCTGCCGCCGTCGACCTCTACGCCATGCTCGTCGCCCCACTGCTGACCTTCCTGTCGCACCCCTTCGCTCATCACCACCACACGGTTATATCCCAGTCCGCGGATGATGGGTTTCGAGATGCCGCTGCCCGTGGTCAGCTGGCTCATGCCAGGCTGGTGGGCAATGGCATCGACGATGTTGGTCGAGGCTGTAGCGCGCAGCTCCTGGGCACTGACGATGCTGACGGGAGCAGGCGAATACTTCAGTTTCGTGTCGCCGGTCACGCCCGTCACCATCACATCGTTGAGCTTCAGGTGGCGGAAGAACACGTCGGCGGTGTCGTTGGCATGGTTGTGCTGACGGTTTGCTATGCTGTCTTGTGCTGCCATCGTCAGGCATACACCCAACAATGGCAGAATGATAAATAGTCTTTTCATTCTGTAATATAATTAATTGTTTAGTAAGGTTAAGTATAGTCTCGTGAATGGTGGTCAGACAGCAGGAGGACCACGTGTCACGATAGTGCCCAGTGCCTTTGCGGGAAGAGCCTGCTGGCATTGGGCGTAGCTAATCTTACATAAACAATCGGTCGGGACGACATCGGCAACGGCCGCTGCCACCTTCTGAAGCGACAGGAACTGACAGAGCAGGCAGTCATGAATCGTCTGCACTTGCTGGCCGATGTGGCCTCCGCAATGATGCTCTATGCAGTCCGCACATTCGTCGTGGGCGGCTGACGGCTGTATGTGATGGATGTGAAGCGACGACAGCAGCAACATTGGCAGCAGCACCGCCAACAATACTCTTGATGCTATCTTTCGCTTCGTCTTGACTTTCATGGGTGCAAAAATACACACTTTAGCAGAATCTCCAAACGATTATGCCGACATTTTAACAAAAAAAAGGAGATGTAAGCGTTGTTTACTGTGCTGGGGGCAAGGGAGACTGTTTGCGGTAGCCCATCCCGGTGACGTGGCAGATGGTGCGCCCTTCCTGATTCGTCACCGTGACCTCCACCGCCGGTATCTTGTGGTGGTCGGCCACGAATACCGCCTCGGCCCTGAGCGAGTCGCCCAGTCGGGCACTCGACACAAACATCATGCTGTTCGACACACCGAAAGTCAGCTGTCCGCTGTTGTTCATCAGCGCCGCAATGGCCAAGTCGGCCAGCGTGAAAAGCGCTCCGCCCTGACACACATTGCCGCCATTGAGATGGCTCTCGGCGACTGTCATCACCGCTACGGCATGATGTTCGTCCACCTCAGTAATTCGGCAGCCCGCATTAGCAGCAAAGCGGTCGCTACGGTTCAGTATCTCTTTAATGTCCATCATCTGTGTTTATATTGAAAACTGGCCTGCAAAATTAGGATGTTTTGAAGCAATTTCTGCCATAACGACACGTCTTTTACGATTTTTTAATGATACGGCCGTGGAGAAAGAACGGCTTTTTCCCACAGAAAGAACGGTTTATTCTAATCGAAAGAACGGCTATTTCGAACGGAAAGAACGGCTCTTTCTCCGAGAAAGTTATTTTTTAGCAAAAAAACGTATGCTGTTTCATAAATTCTTCGTAATTTTGCAGCGAAATTAAAGTTTATACCGAAATTATGAAAATACTGAAGACACTTCTTGCATTGGCCATCGTGCTGATGATCGTTATTATCATGGCACAGACCGTGCCATCGAAAGACCGCCATAAGGAGGCTATGATGAAAGCTGTGACGGAGTTTGTGGAGAGCGAATCGGAAGAGCGCGGCATCGCTGACAACGTGCTCACACGCCTGGGCAAGAACGTCGTGGTAAAAGCCGTGGAGACCGCTCTCAACAGCAAGCTGAAAGTTCACAACTACTACGTGCTCAACACTACCTACGTCGTGCTCAAGGGCGAGGAGCAGATGCTTTCACTCGGTGTCCTCGGCATGGTGTTCACCTTCGACAAGGACATGCTCCACGAGAAGCTGCAGGAGGCCCTGAAGGGCAACAACGAGGAGGCCGTGACCGAAAAGGAGGCCGCCAAGCAAAGCGCCAAAGAACTGCGGAAGCTGGAGCGTGAAAAGAAGAAGCTGGAACGCGAGCAGGAAAAGGAAAAGCGTAAACAGGAAAAGGCGGCGCTGAAGGAGAAGAAACGTCAGGAAAAGGAGGCGCTGAAGGAACAAAAACGCCGCGAGAAAGAGGCGCGTAAGAAGGGATAAATCGAATTACGAGTTACGAATTACGAGTTACGAATTAAGTGGAAGATAACAAGTTCGAAATACTGACCCATATTGACAGCCCCGCTGACCTGCGACAACTGAAGACCGAGGAGCTGGGAAAGCTCTGCGACGAACTGCGGCAGTTCATCGTACAGGAACTTTCGGTGAACCCCGGCCACCTGGCATCGAGCCTCGGCGTAGTGGAGCTGACGGTGGCGTTGCACTATGTGTTTAACACGCCCGACGACCGAATCGTCTGGGACGTGGGACACCAGGCCTACGGGCATAAGATTCTGACCGGACGGCGAGACAGCTTCAAGACCAACCGTAAGCTGGGCGGCGTAAGGCCGTTCCCGTCGCCAGTGGAGAGCGAGTACGACGCGTTCATCTGCGGACATGCCTCGAACAGCATCTCAGCAGCCTTGGGCATGGCGGTGGCAGCTGGTGACAAGAGAAAGGTCGTTGCAGTCATCGGCGACGGAGCCATGAGCGGCGGACTGGCCTTTGAGGGTCTTAACAACGTGTCGCAGAGCCCTAACGACATGCTCATCGTACTCAACGACAACGACATGTCCATCGACCGGGCCGTAGGCGGCATGGAGCAGTATCTGCTGAACCTCGACACCAACGAGACCTACAACCGTCTGCGCTTCCGTGCGTCGCAGTGGATGCGCCATCACGGCATGCTCGGCGAGGCCCGCCGCAAGGGCATCATACGTCTGACCAACGCCTTGAAGAGCGTCATAGCCCGACAGCAGAACATCTTCGAGGGCATGAACATACGCTACTTCGGACCCTTCGACGGACACAACGTCGTGGAGCTGGTGCGCATCCTGCGTCAGCTGAAGGACATGAAAGGCCCGAAGCTGCTCCACCTGCACACGAAGAAAGGTCATGGCTATGCCCCGGCCGAGAACTACAAGCCCGTGTGGCACGCCCCGGGGAAGTTCGACCCCGAGACGGGCGAACTCATCAAGGGCGACGACACGGACAAGCCGCTGAAATATCAGGAGGTGTTCGGTAACACGCTCTTAGAACTGGCCCGCCAGAACCCGCGCATCGTGGGTGTCACGCCTGCCATGCCTACGGGCTGCTCCATGAATATCCCGATGAAGGAACTGCCCGACCGCATGTTCGACGTGGGCATCGCCGAGGGACACGCCGTGACATTCTCCGCCGGCATGGCAAAGGATGGTCTGCAGCCTTTCTGCAACATCTACAGCTCGTTTGCCCAGCGTGCCTACGACAATATTATCCACGACGTGGCCCTGCTGCGGCTGCCTGTGGTGCTCTGTCTTGACCGTGCAGGACTGGTAGGCGAAGACGGCCCCACGCATCATGGAGCCTTCGACCTAGCTGCCCTGCGGCCTATCCCTAACCTGACCATCTGCTCGCCCATGAACGAGCACGAACTGCGCCGCATGATGTACACCGCCCAGCTGCCCGACAAGGGACCTTTCGTCATCCGCTATCCCCGTGGCTGCGGCTGCCTCACCGACTGGCACTGTCCGTTAGAGGAAATCCCCGTAGGCAAAGGCCGCAAACTGAGCGAGGGCAGCGACGTGGCAGTTCTGACGATAGGCCCGATAGGCAACGACGTGGCTAATTACATTGCGGAAGCAAATTCTTCACTCATCACTCTTCACTCTTCACTTAGCATCGCCCACTATGACATGCGCTTCCTCAAACCTCTCGACGAGGACATCCTCCACGAGGTGGGAAAGCGTTTCAAGCGCATCGTCACCGTGGAGGACGGTGTACGTACTGGCGGCCTCGGCAGTGCCGTCCTTGAGTGGATGTCCGACCACGGCTATAATCCTCAAATCATCCGCCTCGGCCTCCCCGACAACTTTGTGGAGCACGGCACCATCGCCGAGCTGCGCAAAATCGTAGGACTGGACAAGGAAAGCATCATGGCCGCTATAGCCCCCTAAGATATGAAAATAGTCATTGCCGGCGCTGGCGCCGTAGGAACCCATTTGTCGAAGCTGCTCTCAACCGAGCACCATGACTGCGTCCTCATCGACGACGACGAGGAGCGCTTGGAGAACGTAGACTCCAACCTGGACATCATGGCACTGAACTCTTCGCCCACCAGCATCAAGACGCTGAAGGATGCGGGAGTGGGCAGTGCCGACCTCTTCGTGGGAGTCACACGCTATGAAAGCCGTAACCTCACGGCCTGTGCTATTGCCCATGCGCTGGGCGCTAAGAAAACCGTAGCACGAATAGACAACTACGAGTACATCCATCCACAGGCACAGCAGATGTTCAAGGACATGGGCATAGACTCCGTTGTCTACCCCGAGATGCTTGCCGCAAAGGACATCATCAGCGGACTGCAGATGTCGTGGGTGCGCCAACGCGTAGACGTTCACGACGGTGCCCTCGTGCTCTTGGGCATCAAGTTGCGAGAGGGCTGCGAGATTCTTAACCAGCCGCTCAAAGACCTCTGCGGAGCCGACGACCCTTACCACATAGTGGCCATCAAGCGTGAGGGAGACACCATCATTCCCGGAGGCTTCGACGTGCTGAAGCTACACGACCTGGCCTACTTCATGACCACGAAGGACTATATCCCATACATCCGCAAAATTGTAGGCAAGGAAGGTTACGAAGATGTCCACAACGTCATCGCCATGGGCGGAGGAAAGACCGCCGTACGTACTGCCCTCACCATGCCCGACAACATGAACCTGAAAATCATCGAGCTGTCACCACACCGTTGCGAACGCCTGAACCAAGTGCTCGCCGACACCGATACGATGGTCATCCACGGCGATGGCCGCGACTTGGGATTGCTCGACGAGGAAGGCATTAAGCACACGCAGGCCTTCGTCGCCCTGACGGGAAATGCCGAGACCAATATCCTGGCCTGTCTTACGGCGAAGAAGCTGGGCGTACGCAAGACCGTGGCGATGATTGAGAACCTGGACTATGTTTCTATGGCCGAGGGGCTCGACATCGGCACCATTATCAACAAAAAGACGGTGGCCGCCAGCCACATCTTCCAGATGATGATGCGGGCCGACGTCCGCAACCTTCGCTCGCTGATGATGGTCGAGGCCGACGTGGCCGAGTTTGCCGTTGCCGAGGGCTCTCGTGTGACGAAGAAGCCTGTTAAGGACCTTGCATTGCCAACTGGAATGACCATCGGCGGCCTGGTGCGCGACGGAAAGGGATTTCTTGTCAGCGGCATGACACAGATTCAGCCTGGCGACAGCGTTATGGTCTTCTGCCACAAGCACCAGCTCGAGAAAGCCGAGAAATATTTCAAGAAACCAGTACTACCATGGTAGACCTTTACAACCTTTATCGGCAGCACCCCTGCATCACTACCGACAGCCGCGACTGCCCCGAGGGCAGCATCTTTATTGCCCTTCACGGCGACAAGTTCGACGGCAACCAGTTTGCCCTCCAGGCCTTGGAGAAAGGATGTTCATACGCCATCGTTGATAAAGAGTTTAGTGTTGAGAGTTTAGAGTTAAGCGACTTTAGTAAAGCCTCTCAACGCTCAATGCTAAACGCTAAACTAATCAAGGTTCCCGACACTCTCCAGGCCCTCAAGGACATTGCCCGTGAGCACCGCCGCCAGTTCGACATCCCCGTCATCGCCATCACAGGCACCAACGGCAAGACCACCACGAAGGAGCTTGTCCGTGCCGTACTTTCCGAGAAGTACAATGTGCTTGCCACCGAGGGGAACTACAACAACGACGTCGGCGTACCTAAGACCCTTTTGCGGCTTACCAAGGAGCATGAGATAGCCATCATAGAGATGGGTGCCAGCCACCCCGGCGACATCAAGACCCTTGTCGAGACCGCCGAGCCCACCTGCGGCATCATCACCAACGTCGGCCATGCCCATCTGCAGGGCTTCGGCTCCTTTGAAGGCGTCTGCAAGACCAAGGGCGAGCTCTATGACTACCTCCGCACCCGCAAGGACGGCCTCGTCTTCGTCAATGCCGACAACGAGTTCCTCATCGACATGCTTGACACTTCTGACGATGAGAATCTCTGGATTACACCCTACAGCACCGACCCTGAGAAACAGTACGCCTGTATCTCCGGCGAAATCATCCGCGAGGAGGGCAATCCCTTGTTGAAGATGCGCTGGCGCCGTCCGCTGATGGACCTCGAGGAGAGCGGTGCCTCGCAGAAATGGCACAAGGTACAGACACAGCTCATCGGCGACTATAATATAGATAATGTGATGGCAGCCATCGCCGTAGGCATCAACTTCGGTGTAGAACGCAAGAGTATCTGCCACGCCATTGAGAACTATCGCCCAACGAACAGCCGCTCGCAGCTCTTGGACACGGCGAAAAACCGTCTCATCGTCGATGCCTACAACGCCAACCCCACCAGCATGATGGCCGCACTGGAGAACTTTCTCCTCCTTCAGCCCGCCCCAGGGCAGGAGAAGATGGTCATCCTTGGCGACATGCTCGAATTGGGTCCTGCCAGTATCGAGGAGCATCAGAAAGTCGTCAACATGCTTCAGGATGCCGGCATGGAGCACGTATGGCTCGTTGGCCATGAGTTTGCCACCGTTTTAGGGGATTTGCAATCTGTTCAAGGGGAATTGCAATCCCCGCTTCCCTTCCGTACCTTCGCCGATGTTGACGAAGTGAAGGCCGAGCTCCAGACCAACTGTCCCGAGGGCCGTCTTATCCTGATAAAAGGGTCGAACAGCACCCGTCTGCATCAGCTTCCCCCATTACTATAAAAGCCGTCCTAAAGAAAGAACGGCTTATTCCCTTAGAAAGAACGGCTTATTCACATCGAAAGAACGGCTTATTCAGATAGAAAGAGCCGTTCTTTCTGTGAGAGAAAACGGCTCAAAGTCTGAAGCTGTCATCTTGACTAACGAACGATCTTCTTACCGTTCATTATGTAAATGCCCTTCGGTAACTGACTGTTTGCTATCTTCCTGCCATCGAGCGTATAGCAGGCAGTGCCGTTGTCCATCGACTGTTTAACGGTGGAAATGGAAGTAATCACATCTTCACTGAAGGGTATCGACGTGGCGTTGATGATATCCATGTCGACCAGATTGTCGGCAGTCACGCTGTCCGCATATTTTGTCAGGAATCCCACGAGATGGAGGTGTTCGGGCACCCAGCTGCTATCGAGCGTGGTGGTGAACTGTGCGGTGTATTGACGGCCGTCGGGTGTCAGGAGGTGTCCCGTGGGAGCGGTGACATATCCTCGCAGCACGTCCTGGTGGATGTACTTGCGGTTGTTGGTCGTGCGCTGCGTCGTGAAGTTATAGACGCTCTGCGGGGCGGTGACGCTGTCTTCAGTGATGAGGAGCGTAAGGGCCAGGTCTCCATAGATGGCAGTGGCCTCGGGCAAGAGGCTTCCTGTAGCCTCGACAGTGAGCTGACGGGTGTCAGGGTCATAGCCAGCACGCAGGTCGATGGTGGCGAAGGCTGGTGAGTAGAAGTCCTGCATCACGATGTCGGTCAGTATGCCGGCACTCATCTCGGTGCCAAAGTAGGGCAGGTAGTCGTTCATGTCGTAGGCTATGTAAGCCTCTCCGGGGAAATAGGCGCGGTTGACGGTGAACGACGGGTAGGTGTAGGCATAGAGGTCGGAGAGATAGTCGGCATCGCTGACGGAGAGCCTCGCTCCCGGACAGTGAACATTGACCACGCATACCTGCTCGAACTGCTTCTGCATTTGCCTGACGGCATCGTTGAGCATGGCCGAGTAGATGTTCGTCGGGTCGGTGTAGATTTCTAAGTAGACCATCTGCCGGTCGACACTGTCACGATAGATGGCAAACTGCGTTTCCAGATGCTTGCCGTCGGCCTCGCTGTCGAGGGCCTCGCCGTTGACACTGCTGAGGAAGAAGCGCAGGGTGTGCATGCCTGTCGCAATGTCGTCGGGCAGCGGGACAATGCCCATCCATGAGTCCTGGAGTCCATCGGCGACGGTGCCCTGGCAGTCGATGAGCACGGGCTGCTGCTTGTCGAGCTGGTAGCCTATCTGATAAGTGTCTACAGTGGCGCGGCCGGTATTGGTGAAGGTGGCGAGCACCTCCACGCGCTCACCGGGGTGCTTGTACTTGAAGCCTGCATCGAGATAGGTGACGGCCATGTCGTTCAACGGCAGCGAGCTGATGTCGACGATGAGCTGCACGCAGAGCTTGCCGGCGCCGCTGATGGAGTAGAGTCCCTCGCCCTGACCGAAGTTGCCGTAGAGATAGAAGGCTCCCTCAGTGTCGCTGCCCGTACAGGCCAGGCCTCCTGCGTCGGCGGCTACCATGTCGTCGGTCTCTACATAGTCGAAGCCGAAGAAGAGGGTCTCGTCGCCCTGTATCTCGTATCCGTCGCCATTGAAGAACACGTTGTTCCAGCCTTCGTAGAGGCGCTGGTTCTGTACGATGACGGGGTCGAACGACGTTCCCGTGAAGTTATAGACAAAGGTACGTGTGCGTCCGAGGTTCATGGCGGTGGCGATACGGATGCCCACCACACGGCACCCGGCGTATGGAGCGAGGGTCGAGGGGTCGAGGGCTGCGCCGATGGTGTAGGTGCCGGCCTCTCCAAAGAGGGCACCGCTGATGTCGATGTCGTCGGTAAGGGTATAGCCCAGCACCCGCTGGGTGTTGCTCAAGCCCTCTACGCGCAAAGGCTGCGCCCCTACGGGGCTAAATAATAATGAAGAAAAAATAAATAATAAACCTATTAGCTTTCTCATAAAACCATTATTTAAGAACAACCTTCTTGCCGTCCTTCACGTAGATGCCCTTGGGCAATTTACGATTTACGGATTCTCGATTTTCGATTTTGCGGCCTTGCAGGTCGTAGAGGGGTGAGGGGTGAGAGGTGAGGGATGGGAGATGAGAGATGACTGCCGTTGTGGTGCCTATCTCATAGTAGGCCATCTCTGACTGTCCGTTCTGATAGACAGCGCAGATGCCAATAATATGGTAGTCTTCGGTCAGTTCTTCGATGACGAAGGAGGGCGACTGGCTCTCTCCAATCTTTTCCCCGTCAAGATAAATGTCGAAGCGCACCACGTTGCCATAGTCCACGAAGGCACCCTGTCCGCTTTTCGGTCCCACGGTGAAGTCGTCTATCTGGGCAAGGAAGGCGTCGTTAGAGGTGTAGTGCACCGCAAGCCGCACCTGCTGGCCAGCATAGTCGGAGAGGTCGGTATGATAGACTGCCCACTGCTCACTCGACACGGGGTCTACCACGCTGAGAACCTTGAAGTCATCGGGGTTGTCGCTGCCGTCGCTGATGCAGAGTTCTATCGACTCAGGATACATGGACGTGTAGCCCTTGGCCGTAATGCTGAGCTGGTAATCGTCGTGGATATCAAGCAGCGGCGAGATGAGCCATTTGTCGGCCTTCGTACGCTGTGGCGAGAAGAAGATGACGCTCTTGTCGCCCGTAGGTGCCGCAATGGCCGGGTCGGTGGGAAGCATAGCGGGGGTTGTCTTCCAGGGATTGAACACCATTGGTGCTACGGCCTTGGGATTGGTGGCCGTTCCCGAACCAGGGAAGCTGACGATGTTGCTCTGCGAGCCGAGGGCAATGGGATAGACAGGCTGCTGGTCGCGGTCTATGCTTTTCCATTCGCCGAACGTGCCTGTGGCAAAGTCATCATAGTCCTCGAAGCTGTCGGTGAAGCTCAGCTCCTGGTTCCAGCGCATTATCGTGTTACCGTCCTCGTCGGTGGTTGCCGTGATGTTGTAGGGCGTGATGATGTAGTCGGCAAGGACGATGTCGATGGTGGCGTCGCCCTCCACGGTGATGGTCTGCCGATACTCCTCAAAGGCGCCCTGCTCCACGTTCACCACATATTGGCCATTGGGCAGCGAGGCCACCTCGGCCTTTTCGCCACTGACGGTGAGCAGGTAGCTTTCCGCACTTTCAAGGCTGAGCAACGATAGCTCCACCCCGTCGGCAGAGAGCTTGCTATCGGCAGTCACATGGAAGGTGACATGTGAGAAGTCTGTGGCAGGAGCAACGCTGACCGTCATCATCGTCGTCTCGCTCTCTGCCTGGAGGTAGACGGCCTGCACGCCCACAGTGTGCTCGCCAGCCGTCACGTCCTCAATGGTGAATTCATAGTCTTCGGTGGTATCCACTAACTGGCCGTCAAGGAAGATACGGAAGGTCTCGTTGGCGTTGGCAGGAGAGCGATGTCTCTGGGACCTCTGGGAAAAACGGGACTTCCGGGAATTCTGGGAAGCCAATGTCTGTCCGACATACACATCGTCAATCATCAGCATGAACGAGCCGTACATGTTGTAGTGGCTCACATAGCGGATGGCGAACTTGATTTGCTGTCCGGCGTAGGCCGAGAGGTCGTAGCTGTACAGCTGCCAGCCGCGATAGTCGGCCGTCTCATAGTTGCCCTGATCAATTCTCTCGAAGTCTGACTGCACGGGGTTGTCGGTCTTGGTGGTGACATAGACCATGAAGCGCTCCGTGAACTGGTCGCCGGCTTTGCCCAAGAACTGCAGCATATTGTCGGTACCCACGGTAATAGTGGGCGAGATGAGCCAGTCGTCGTTGGCATTGCCCGAGCTGGTACGGGTGAAGCCCACATACTGCTGGCCGTCGTAGGGCAGCAGGATAGGATAGTCATACCACCATGTGGGGTTCACCGTCAGGGGGTTGATAATCTGTGCATACTGCATGACGCCACGGTTGGGATAGCTGCCCAAAAGGGCTGCGGCAGCCTCGTTGTCGGCGTCGATGCCCGTCCACTCTCCAAAGTTTATGGACCATCCTTCATAGCTCTCGAAGTCGTCGAAGAAGGCTGGCTGCTCGGTGTTCCATGCCAGAGCAATGTCGTTACGTCCTGTCATGGCATCGTGCATCACGCTGGCCGTCAGGGCGTAGGGCTGGCGGGTCTTCTCCTTGAGCGTTACATTGACAACGGTGGGTGTCTCGGTGACCTCAAAGTCTTGCTCCAAGAGGTCGAAGCCCTCGCGGTCAATGGTCAAGTGATGATTTCCGGCATAGACCTTCAGGGAGCAACGGCCGTCGGCGTCGAGCTCAAGCTGGCCGTAGCTCACCTCATAGTCAGTCTGCAGTAGTGTCAGCGGCTGTCCAGTCAGGTCGTCGTTCTCTACCGACGTCACCTCGATGACGAGCTGCTTGTCACGTTTCTGAGCACCGACGCCCACGAAGAGCATCGCAAGGAATAATAATGCAATAGTCCGTTTCATAAAGATTAGCGCACTACACGCCAAAGCTTATTGTTTAACGTTTATTGTTTATTGTTTAACGTTTATTGTTTAACGTTTATTGTTTATTGTATTACTCCCCTTCTGCCATGATTGTTATGACGCTTGCAATGTCGGCCACGTCTACGGTCTTGTCGTCATTGACATCGGCGGTCTCGTATACGGCAGTTCCTGCCATGACATCGATGATGCAGGCAATGTCGGCCACGTCGACCGAGCCGTCGCCGTTGACATCACCCTTCTTGCCGGCATCAAGACCGCTGAAGGTGAAGTCGTCGAAGAAGGCCAGCCAGTTGGCACTCACAGTAGTATGTCGCAGGGCCACATAGACCTCCTTTCCAGCGTATTCGGAGAGGTCAACTACATAATGGTTCCACTCGTTATTGCCGAGATAAGGCATCTGGGTCTCACGCATCACGACCGTAAAGTCGGCGGTATTGGTATTGCCGGCCTCACTGACGAGCACGGTGACGCTGTGGTAGTCGTTGTCTCCGACGAACACCGAGCTTGCTGTGCCCAGGTTGTGTGCATAGAAGTCGAACACGGTCTGCTTACCCATCTTCAGCTTCTTGCTGATGAGCCAGTCGTTGGCCGCCGAGTTGTCGGCGGGTGCGGCAGCGGCGATGGTGTGGTTGCCAGAGCGGGCGGTCAGGTTGTCATTGTAGTGTGTCACGCCAGTGAAGGCATAGCGGCCGCCGTCGTTCTCGACTTCGGTCTCGTAATAGCTCAAGTCGTAGTTTGTCTTCTTGTCGACATCAATCTGTGTAAAGTCCTCTTTCCACTCATAGTCCAGTGTGTTAGGCTCGAAGCCGTAGTAGAGCACGTCCTTTGCCAGACCTGTACCCTTGACGGGGAAGGTGGCGATGTAGCCGTTCTCGAACTCGATGCTCATAACATCTTCCACGGTCTTAGCATCGCTCTTGGCCCAGAAGGTGATGTCGAAAGGCATACCCTCGCCCACGGCCAGCTCCTGGCCAACGGCGATGGAACTCTCGAAGTGGTCGGTGCCGAAGGTCACGGCCTTCACCTTCAGCGCGTTCTTGCCGCTGTTACGGATGGTGAGCAGGTTGCCGGAGGAAGCACCCATGCCATAGTTCACTAAGCCGGCATCCCAGCTTTCCTTGTTGAAGGCCACGCCGTCGACAATGGTACCGTCGATGACAACATTGTCGAGCGTGCCGTAGCCGTTCTGGCCGCTGATGCAGTGTGCCGTCCAACGGAACTGTATGGTCTTGCCGGCATACTGGTCGAGGTCGATGGTCTCGTTGCGCCAGTATTTCTTACCGTTATCGTTGGCATTCTCAGAGAGGTAGGAGGCCTGCTTCCACTGGCCGTCGCTATAGATCTCGAACACCACCTCGTCCTTTCCGTTGCCACCGGGAACATTCTGTTTCTGCAGCAGGCCGGTCTCGTCGATGATGAGGTCGCTGGGATGCTCGTTGCCCCATACGAAGGAGATGCTCATAGACTTGCCGTCGGCCGGCAGCGTGAACTCTGGCGAGGTGAGCGTGACGCTCTCGCCGGCGTTCAGCCAACCTGCGGAGAGGCTGGCACCCTTGCCGCCGTAGGGATAAATGCTGTTGGGACTCCACTTGGCAAAGTTCATGGCACCCTCAGAGCCGGTGCTCAGCCAGCCTGAGGGAACTGGCAGGCTATTCGTGCAGGCATCGAAGTTCTCCTCCCAGGGGAACTCCATCACCGAGGCGTCGGCCTGCGTGGTGAAGCGCCACGTCGTGGAGGCACCGTTGCCCTCGCTGTTATAGGCCACCACCTTCCAGCGGTAGAGCGTCTCGTATGCACACACGGGGATAGTATAGGTAAGCGCGTCGCCCAGGTCAAGACCGTCGATGAGGTCGTTGGCGGCACTATTGGCGCCCACATAGAGCTTATAGCCCTCGGCAAACTGTGCGGGACCCCACTGCAGCACCACGTCCTTAGGATAAATCTCGGTGGCGTTATTGGCAGGCGACAGCATGGTCACCTTGCCCGGCACGCCGTCGGCACCATACAGGCGGGGCAGCATCACACGGTCGAGCGTGAAGCTGGAGTGGTCGAAGGCACCCTCGTCATCGTACTCTATGGCAGGATAGTACCAGCGTATGAAGCTCTCTTCCGTACCCTCTCCAAGGTCCACGGTGGCAGTGAGCAGCTTGTTCAGGCCGTCCTGCCAGTCGCTGACCCAGCGCGTCTCCCAGGTGTCGCCACCGTCGTAGCTCACCTGCAGCTCGATGTCATACTCAGGAGCCGTGTCACCATTATACATATTATAATAGGTAAAGGTCACCTCACCGCCCTCGCTCAGGTCAAGCTGTGGCGAACGCAGATAGGTTGCTGTGAAATCGCCGCTGCAATAGACGCTGTGGTCGCCCTCGATGGCCGACGTCGTCCAGCTCCATCCGTTGTTCTTCCATCCGGCAGGCGGGAAATAGGCCTCGAAGGTCTCCAAATTGGCATCCTCGGGCAGCAGCTGCTTCGTGGCAGTATAGGCTATGGTCACGTCGCCGCCCGTAGTGTGGATGACGGCGTTGCCGCTGGCCTTCGACGTCATCGAGGCGGTATAGGTCAGCTGGAACGTCACATAGTCGTAGGCACGAAGGTTAAGGTCAGCATCAAACTCAGGGCTCACGCCGATGCCCTCGGGGAAGTCCACACCCGTAATCTTCAGGCCGTTCTTGCCCGTGTTGGTCAGGGTGATGACATCAGAGTATTTCTTCTCGCCGATGAAGATGTCGCCGAAGTCGTAGCGGTCCAGCGACACCGTGGCCACAGGACCTGCGGCGGGCGTGAACTGCTTCACGCTGATGTCGTCAAGCCACACCACGTTGGCACTCGTGGTCAGCATCTTGTAGACGAAAGCTATCTTCACCTTCTCGCCCTTCCAGTCGCTCAGGTCAACCTTCGAGATGTGCAGGTCCCACGTGTCGATGGGGAACACCGTCACGCCGCTCTCACGCAGCATGTCCTCGTTCTGGATGCTGAACACCGTCTCGGCACCCTGAAGGTTGCCGTCAGTGACGATGCGCACCTGCAGGTCATACTTCGAGTTGGCGTTAGCGTTCATGGGACTCACCTTCCAGGAGAACTGCAGCTGGTAGGTGTCGTTAAGGTCAAGCTCCGGCGACAGCAGGATTTCCTCACGGGGACCGCTGCCGTCAGTAGGATTCACGCTGATAGGGCCGTCGCAGGCAGCACAGCAGGCACCGCCGATAGTGGGGCCACCGGCAGCCTCAGGGTCGCTGTAATAGTTGTGCCACGTAAAGTTGACGTTAGTACCTGAGTAGCTGTTCACGGTCGTCCAGCCCTCACCGGCAGCAACGGGCGTCAGCTGACTTCCCGTGTTACCTGTCTCGAAATCCTCGAAAAGGATGGTCTGAGCATCTGCCACCGAAAACGACAGCAGAGCCACAAGTGATAAGTAAATCTTCTTCATAGTCTTTTTAAAATATTAATGTATATCTATTATTTATTTCTCATTTAGCAGAGCGCTATTAACTTGCAAAATTACGCGTTTTTCTACAATCTGCAAAAAAATCATCTCCAAAACTAACAGATTATAACCAAATTTTAAAGAAAATTGCTAATTACTCTCATAAATTGAAGTCTCGAGAGTTCAGCATAGTGATGCCGTAGGCATTTGATAGGGGTTCTTGCACCTACGGGGCTTTGCTGCGCGATACTTCATTACTTGAGAAAGTTGAAAAATAATTATTAATGAGATATTCATGAACATTTATGGACATTCACGTTAAAGAAAAAGGACATTCGCATCGGTCATGCTTCAATTGTCATGAATAATCCAGGTTGGAAAGATTTAAGGCAACATTCGTTATTTCAGGTCCCCTCTCTTGTAGGGACAGAGCCGTTCTCTCTCAGAGAGAGGATAGACCAGGCCCTGAGAAAAAGCCGTTCTTTCTGTCAAATTCTCGAGAGAATTGGTGAGAAAAAACGGCTTTTTCTCATAGAAAGAACGGCTTTCTCTATGAGAGAGAACGGCTTTAGCCTATAGAGCGAACGGCTTTCTATGGCATCAGCCCCCACAACGCCTCTGGGCGACAAATTAACACAAATAATCAAAAAGTGCAGGCCGAAAATCAAAAAATAGGAAAAAAATTTGGCAGTTAAATAAAAATACCCTAATTTTGCGGGTTGATACTTGAATAACCGACATGTCAAAGACAACACAACAGATAAACAAGGCCATCGACCAGGAAATATGGAAGATGCGTGACAACGAGGAGGCCATGCGGAAGATGCTTGACGCCGCCAGGATTATTCGTATCATGTATGTTACGCCTCATATACTTGATGACTACGAAAAAGATCAGCAACAACTCCGGGAGAAAGAAGCAGAACTACGGTTCCGTAGCTTGAGAGGTTGCTGGAATGATGACGAGGAAGATGCTGACAGGATGGAAAGAGCTATTCTGGAGAATAGGAGAACAGATGTCATACGAGAAATCAATTTAGACGATTGAGGATCATGGATAAATATCTACTTGACACAAACTCATGGATAGAATATTTCAAAGACAGGAATGGAGTGCCAGATAAAGTCGATGCACTACCAAGGGAGCAACTGGCCGTCTCTGAAATCACAATAGCTGAGTTGATATATGGGGCTTATAACAGTGCTAATTTTGACAAACACTACAGAGAAGCAACATGGTTAAGAGAGAATATTGAGGTATATCCAATCTCCGACGCGTTAGATGAATATGGGATAATCAGATTTGCCACAAAACGGAAAGGAAATCCCATCGGACAGTTTGACTTACTTATTGGAGCAACTGCTCTTCACTTTGGATTGATTGTCGTGACAGATAATGAGAAAGACTTCCTTCCTATGCCAGGCATAAAAACAGAAAACTGGGTGCAGAGAAATCAATAAAAGAAATACAAACATTCTTATTTATTAATCAAATTATTAACTAAAACTATTTATGCGTATGAAAAAGATTAGATTACTATTCTTGACGCTCGTCGCACTGATGGGAGGAGTAGTGTCCTCGTCAGGTAAGACGGTGTACATCCAGCCAGGTGCTTGGTCAAATGACGACGCAATCATCTCTGTAAATGTCTGGGGAGATGGTTCGAACACATGGGTTGAGAACCTGACAGAAGTTGAGACTGGCATCTTCAAAGCCACATTCGATGATGCCAAGACCACAATGGCTGTTGTCCGTGGTACTGAAGCCAACAAGTGGAAAAGTGAAGGCGCTTGGAACCAGACTGGTGACATCGCCATAACAGATGGAAAACTCTACAAGCTTTATGACTGGGACAACAGCATGGATGACATCTATGTGGGTCATGGCATCGTAGAGGAGGACTACACTGAGCCTACTCCCGACACCAGTTATCTAATGGACTTCAACACGGCCATCACAACCAGCAAGAGCGGATGGGTTGTAGGTAGAAACTGGGGGCACATTGTAGACAATGCCAGCTATTCTTACTCCGAAAATGGAGGTGTAGACGGCTCGGGTGCCCTAACCGTTTACAATCAGAATTCAGGTTATGACCTGCTGATTACTCCTGTTGTATCAGGTACTGTCACGATTCAGGCAAAGGTGGGTATTTCATCCAGTTCTTCAAACCATGCTTTCGTGAATTTCTATGCTCTTAACTCTGATGCCACAGCGAAAGGTGATGTGATTCAAGAGAATGATTTAGGCTACTATGGGCAGGCTTCCACAGAATGGCAGACTCTTACTATAAATGTCACCGAGGGACAACGTATTGGTATTCACGCCCAGTATGTTGAACTCGACAACTTCACCGCTTCCGAGGTGGCATTTTTCGAGGAGGCAAAGATGGAAATCGTTTCGGCTGTGTCTTCGGATGATCACAGCGGTACGACAGGAACCATCTACTGGGAGCAGCAGTCCAACGGCAAAGTACTTGTCAGCTATACTGTAACCGTGAAAAATACGGGCGATGCCACTCTGAACACTGGTGACGATAACTACAGCATCTCTATTATCAATGCAAGCAATGAAAACGCAGTGGTGGCCACGGTCAATGTACCGCAGACTTTGGCTGTAGGCGAGACTTCTGATGCGTTTGTTGTTAGTGCAGAGGTTGAGACCTCTCTATGGCCCAACAGCTACACTTACAACACGTTCAATCTGAAGGAGAACATAACTGGTACGACCGTTGAACGACCACAGTCGCACTACACGGCCTACGAGCCTAAGTTCGTGTTCCGTTTGGCTGGCAGCACTAATACGAGTAGCATTGAGTCAATGGAATATGGTACAGTGAGCGAAGCTACAACAAAAGACTTTGAGATATATAATAATGGTATAGCTCCCCTCACAATTAAGAGTATTACTCTGCCAACAGGCTTCACTTCTGATAATGTGATTGCTCCTAATACGGTGATTCCTCGCGAATCAAGTGAGACATTTAGTATTACCTTGCCTTTCGTCGCCGGTGATTATTCTGACAACTTAAAGATTGTCTATCTGGACAAGAACGGTGATGAACAGACCTACCAGATTGGATTCACAGGAAAAGTTAAGGATCCCAACATTTTTGTGGCTGATTTCGATAATCCGAAAGATGCTTCTATCGTATGGCCAGAAGGGTGTGTAGTAGAAGCTGGAATCAATGCCACTGACTATGACTATAAGAATGGGGTTTACAACTTCTATCTCCGTTCTTTTACAAATTCAAGCTATGCAACGGCAAACAACAAGTTCATCACGCCCAGATTACATGCAAATGCCGGTGACGTTATGTCTTTCGATGTGAAGCGTGGCTCATCATCATCGTCTAGTTATAATCTGAAGGTCTATGTTTCTACAGATCGCAAGAGCTGGGGAGAGCCAGTGGCTACCTATAATTATAGTGAACTGACTTCGAGCTATGAGAACAAGAGCATTTCCTTCGATACGGCTGGCGATTTCTATGTTGCTTTCGCTGTCTATGGTGTGTATGTTGATAACATCAGTGGTCTTACAAAATTAGACCTTCCCGAACACGACCTCTATATCAAGAGCGTCAACTGGCCCGATGCTTCCATCAAGAGCGGTACTGCTCAGACGAAACCCAGCGTGGACATTATCCCGCTGACCACTGAGACTGCAGATGCCTACACCGTGAAGTACGTATGTGGTGAGACCATCCTGGCCGAGGGGACACCTGTCGGACTTACAGCCACTGTTAAGGACTCAGAGACCTTCTCGTTCTCATGGACACCTGAGGTGGAAAGCACTACCGAATATCCAGCAACAAAGGTTGTCTTCGAGTTCACCGATGGCACGAAGTTCGAGACCGAGACCTTCGACCTCACCGTGACTAACGAGCCTATCTTCCACTTCTTGAAGACACTGCCTACAACCCACTGGTATGAGCCTTCAGACTATACGACACCTATTACATTCGGTAAGACCAATTCTGCCGATGTCCAGACCTACTACATCAACAACTGGGGTTCTGCTCCTCTTACGGTGAATAGCATCGCCCTGCCCGCAGGCTTTACGACTTCGGTTGAGGCCCCGCTCACCATTGCTGCTTACGACGGCACTAACGAAGGTATCTCAGCAGCTTCACAAGCTCTTGACATCATCTTCTCGGCAACTGAGGCTGGTGAATACAGTGGCAACATGGTGATTACCTATGTTGACGGTGCTGGTGCAGACCAGACCTTCACGCTCGCTGTCAGCGGTACGAAGTTCGACCCGACGAAGTTCTATGCAAACTTCGATGATGGCAACAACAATTCAGTTTGGCCAGCAGGGTCCGTCTATAATGGCCTTTCATTAACTAATGGAGGAACATATTCTACTGCCAACTACTACGTCTCTGGCACCGGTATGTTCGTTACTCCAAAGATGATTGTTGCTGCTGGTGACAAGATGACCTTTGACGCTAAACTGTATAGCTCAAGTTCGTATTATGCAGATGGCAGTGTTACTGTATATGTTGCATCAACTCGCGACGAGGTGATGAACGCTGAAGAGGGAACGACCCGTACTCAGGTATTCAAGGTAAGTGGTGAAGACACGGAGAACCCCATCACCACCGACTACCAGACCTTCGAGGTAACCTTTGCTGATGCAGGTGAGTATTACATCGGCTTTGACCTTTATGACAACGTGAAGGTTGACGAGATTTACGGCCTGACTGTGGCTGATGTCGAGCACGATTGGAAGATTGCTTCTTCAAACATTCCTACCGAAGCAATGCAGAACGTGGCTTCTACCGCTACTGTGAAGATTCAGAACCTTGGCTTGGCTGATGAGGCAGCCGATAGCTACACCGTAACAGCTTACATCAATGGTGAGGCTGCTGGTACCGGCGAGGCTGTTGCCCTGCCTATGAATCATAAGCTCGGCGAGACTGAAGGCACACAGCTCAGCGTCAGCTTCATGTCTACCCAGACTGGCATATTCCCCGTCTACCTCGAAGTGAAGGCTGGCGAGTACAGCGTGCAGACTGCTCCTATTGATGTTGTGTTTGCAGCTGAAGAGGTTAAGACTGAGGCTGACATGGCAACTAATGGTACGACTTACGAAGTACCTCTATATCTGAACTACAAGAACAGTGAGTCTGTCACCATGTATAATGCCGAAGCTCTGGCTGATGCAGGTCTGATTGCTGGTTCTAAGATCAAGAAGATAACCTATAAAGGCTATAAGACCACTGATGTGCAGACCACCTCATTCCAGGTCTACTACAAGTGGACTGATGAACAGACGCTTGCACAGCCTGCAAATACTTATCCGTATGCTGCTGCTGACAATGGTATGACCAAGTTGATTGACGAGGATCACACATGGGCCAAGGTGGGTTCTTCCAATGAAATGGGCGACATGATTGTCCTTGACTTCACCGAAAGTCCTCTTACCTACGAGTCTGGCAAGTCACTTGTTGTTTATATGCATTCGTATGTTGATGGATATAAGGCAGCTAATTTTGAGAAGTCAACGCTGTCTTCCGACTTCTGCTATAGGCGTTATGCTGATGCAGCTACATTATCAAGCGCATTCAGTAAGGCAGTTCCTGCTGCCATCCACTTCACACTGGATGCTACTGCTGCTACCCTTGCTGGTACTGTGACGACGTCTGCTGGTGCAGGCATCGAAGGTGCTACCGTAACCTTGAAGGCTGAAAATGGAGTAACTTACAGTGGCACTACCGCTGCTGATGGAACTTATAACTTCAACGTCATTCAGGCTGGTCTCAACTTCACCGCTACCGTGGAGGCTGAGGGTTATCTGAAGAATGAGTTTGCTTACAGCCTTGGCGGTGAGAGCAAGACGCTGGATATTACAATGTATAAGTCATTCGGTATCGTGGGCACACTGCCTGGCTTCGACTGGGATAATGACAAGGTGATGACTCAAAGCACCGAGGATCCCAACATCTTTACGTTGCTCATCGAGGATGTTGAGGTGACCACTGGTACTTATGCATTCAAGCTCCGTGCCGACGGTTTGTGGAACACCTATCAGTTACCTGCAGCTGGTGGTAATTATGTTGATGACAAGAACGGTTATAATGTTGTTGATGGCAACTATGAGTGGGAATTCAAGACTGCCGGAACATATAACTTCCTGTTCACCTTCGACTGGACGAACCATACGCTGACCTTCGAGCGTCCGTTCACACTGGCTGAGGACAATACTGCAGAAATCGCTGACCTGAACTGGGTTGACGTGACTGTCGAGCGTGAGTTCAAGGCTGGCTGGAACGCTGTTGTCCTGCCGTTCGACTTGAGTGCAGAGGAAGTGGCATCAGCCTTTGGCACTGATGCAGAAGTGGCTTACTATGCTGGCGACGAGGCAAATGCTGCTGGTAATGTTACCGTGACGTTCAATAAGAGAAGCGGTATCGATGCTGGTGCTCCATGTCTGCTGTGGTTGGAGAATGCTGTAAGCGGCCTGAAGTTCACTAAGAACATTTCATCTACCCTGTGGCCTACAGAGGGAGCCACCTTCGACTTCGTGGGTGTCTACACGACAACCGATGCCAACGCCGGTGACTACTTCGTAGCTGGCGGCACGTTCAAGAAGGCTACTTCAAACAACACCGTGAAGCCGTTCCGTGCTTACCTGAAGCTGAAGAATCAGAATCCTAACGCAGCCCGCAGCGTCACATTCGTCATTGGCGACCAGACGACCACCGAGATCGAGGGTCTCGAAATCGAGGGTCAGAGGACTGTCGAGGGTGTTTACAACCTGCAGGGCCAGAAGGTACAGAACATGAACCGCAAGGGTCTCTACATCATCAACGGCAAGAAGGTGATGGTTAAGTAAATTGTTCAAATTCTATTGTCGAATTAAATAATTGATAAGACTATGAAGAAGCAATATATTTCACCCGAGGTTCTTTGCCATCAGATACACCTCGGAAATCTCTTGAACGATGCATCCGTCACAATAGATAGCGGTGACCTTACCCATCCTATCGATAATGGAGGCGATGCCGGTGATGGTGAGGGCAGTGACTCCCGCCGCCGTCGCGACATCTGGGCCGACGAGGAAGAGGACGAATACGCCTATTAATCTCTGAACGAGGCGGCAGGGCCCGCACCCTGTCGCCTTTACCTCACTAAACAACATCGGCGGCGGTGACCCATATAGGCCACCGCCGCTTTTGAAAAAGACACTACAAGAATTACGACCATGAAGGTGCTGATTGTAAACACCAGCTACGATGCCGGAGGCGCTGCCGTTGCTGCCCGCCGTCTGATGGAGGCCCTGAGGCAGAACGGGGCCGAGGCCAGTATGCTGGTGCGCGACGGTGATGCCGGCGACAAGGTGCTCGTGCTGCCCTGCCGGTGGCTGGCACGGTGGCATTTCCTGTGGGAGCGGTTAGTGCTGCTCGTCAGACTGGGATTCCGCCGCAAGCACCTGTTCGACATCGACGCAGGGATTAGCGGGACGGACATCACCCGGCTGCGTGTGTTCCGTGAGGCCGACGTGATTCACCTGCATTGGGTGAACCAAGGGATGCTGTCGTTCTCAGACCTTCGCAAGATTATCCGCAGTGGCAAGCCCGTTGTATGGACCATGCACGACGCCTGGCCCTCGACGGCCATCTGCCACCTTACGCTGGGCTGCCGGCAGTTCACCAGCCAGTGCCGGCAGTGCCAGTACTTAGCCCCCACCCCTAACCCCTCCCACCGAAGGGGAGGGGAAGATGGAAGTGCGTGGCTGGCCAAGGTGTGGAAGCGCAAGCAGCGTTTAATACAAGAGGGCGACATCTCGTTCGTGGCCTGCAGCCGATGGTTAGAGAGCGAGGCGAAGGCCAGCGCCCTGCTTCGCGGCCAGCACATCGTGAGCATCCCCAACTGCATCGACACCCGTGTGTTCTGCCCCGGCGACCGTCTTGAGGCCCGCCGCGAAGAGAATTTGCCCGAAGACCGCCGGCTGGTGCTCTTCGTATGCCAGCGGGTGACCAATGCCTACAAGGGCATGGACTACCTCATCGAGGCTTGCCGACGACTGGCCGAGGAGCATCCCGAGATGAAGGACGAGGTGAGCGTATTGCTCTTGGGCAGCCATGCCGACGAGGTAGCCTCGCAACTGCCCTTCCCCACCATCGCCGTGGGCTATGTCAACGACGAGCAGCGCATGGCCCGGCTCTACCGCTCGGCCGATGTGTTCGTGCTGCCGTCGCTCTCGGAGAACCTTCCCAACACCATCATGGAGGCTATGGCCTGCGGCGTGCCATGTTTAGGCTTCCGCGTGGGTGGCATCCCTGAGGAGATAGACCACCAGCGCACGGGCTACGTGGCCCGTTACCGCGATGCCGAAGACCTGGCCCACGGCCTGCACTGGCTGCTCTACGAGGCCGACGGCAAAGCCCTCGCCAAGGAGTGCGTTCGCAAGGTGGAGCAGTGCTACTCACAGGCCGCCGTGGCGGTGAAGTACACCGAGGTCTACCAGCACGCCATGGCCCATAAACATTTCCGCTTCTTATGACCAAGTTCACCGTCATCACCATCACCTACAACGCCGCCGCCGTGCTGCAGCGCACCCTCGACAGCGTGCTCCACCAGACCTACGAAGACGTGGAGCACCTCATCATCGACGGAGCCTCGACCGACGGCACGCTGCAGATGGCCAACGACTATAAAGTGCTCAACGACAAGACCCCCTCTAACTTCCCTTGCTTAGGGGGAGAACCAGTAGGCTCCCCTAAACAGGGGAGGGTGGAGGGGCCTCCACACAAGGTCATCATCCACTCCTCGCCCGACGAGGGCATCTACTACGCGATGAACAAGGGCCTGACCCAGGCCTCGGGAGACTATGTGGTGTTTATGAACGCCGGCGACTTCTTCCCTTCTCCCGACACGCTGGAGCAGATAGCCCACCGCTGTCACCTCAACGAGCTACCCAGCGCAGAGCTGCCCGCCGTGGTCTATGGCAACACCGACATCGTCGATGCCGAAGGCCATTATCTTCACCCCCGCCGTCTGCAGCCTCCCGAGCAGCTCACGTGGCGGTCGTTCCGTCACGGCATGCTGGTGTGCCATCAGGCTTTCTACGTCCGCACGGACCTGGCGAAGAACACACAGTATGACACCCGCTACCGTTACTCTGCCGATGTAGACTGGTGCATCCGCGTGATGCGCGAGGCCGACCGTATGGGTCTCCCCCTGGCCAACGCCCACCTCACCGTGGCCTGCTACACCGAGGAGGGCACCACCACTCGCCACCACCGCGACTCGCTGCTGGAGCGCTACCATGTCATGGCCCATCACTACGGCCACCTCTCCACCTTCTTCATGCACTGCTGGTTTGCCCTGCGGAGCGTCCTGCGGAAATGACTATGGCCGATTCGGGTTCGGGGTAAAGGGGTTGCGAAAAACAATTGCGGAATCGTTTGGCAGTTTGGAAAAAAGTTTGTACCTTTGCAGCGGTGAGAATTGAAAAACCTAAAAGCTATGAAACTACGATTGCTTTCCCTTATTATGCTGCTGCTTGCCATGACCATGCAGGCTACAGCCGCCAGGTATTATAAGATAAAGGTGGCGGGCGTGGAGGTGAACTCTGACAACGCCTCGAACATCACGTCGAGCCGCATCAGCGTACACAACGGCAGCATCAACGGCGGCAAATACTCCGTGACCTACTCGGGCGATGAGAACGGCGGCACGCTGACGCTCTACAACGTGAGAATAGAGCGCGACGGCAAAGACAACCGTGCCGTATTGAACGACGGCAACCCCAATCTCACCATCGTGCTGAAAGGCCCTAACTACCTGAGAGCCGAGGATTCCTCGCCCGTGAGGCTTAACGGCAAGACGACGATAAAGAGCGAGCCTGCCGACGGATACAGATATAACGTCACCAACATCATCGGTGGCAGCGAGGATGCCTTCACGGTGGGCAGCGGTGCCGAGGTGACCATCACCGACTCGCACCTCTCATTAGAGTCGGAGAGCAGCTGCTTCGATGCCTCGGGCAGTCCGAAGCTGACCATCACCAACTCGGTCATCACTGCGACCTGTAAGAAGTACAAGAGCGGCGACTGCTACGCCCTGCGTGACTACCAACGTCTGACGGTGAACAACTCCACCGTGACCCTCAACGGCTACGATCAGGCAATAAGAGACCTCGATGCGATCTCCTTGGGCGAGGGCATGAACATTGCGCAGCCCGCCTACGGACGCTTTGACAGCAGCAGCAAGACCATCACCAACGACTGGGGGAAGGTGGCCGCCTCGGTGGAGCTGTCGATGGGCCTGGCACTCAACAGCAGCAATTTCCCCGACAACAACTTCCTGCTCTACGTGAAAGACCTGGACCCCAACACTAACGGCGTGCTCACTGACGCGGAGATTGCCGAAGTGACGGAAATCGACGTGCAGGGAAAGAACATCAGCAGCCTCAGGGGCATTGAGTTTTTCACCGCACTGACCAAGCTGAACTGCTCGCACAATAATCTTTCACAGCTTAACCTGTCGAAGAACACGAAACTGACATACGTGGACTGCTGCGTGAACAGCATCGACACGGAGCGCTTTTACTTGATGGTGACGGGGCTGCCAACGCTAAAGAAGTATGTCGGCGGCACGCTCATCACGAATGACAACGCAGTGCCGACCCAGTTGGCCAACGAGAAAGGTTGGCAGGTGAAATCGGAGTATGGCGACGCCATCGGCGGCGTGCTCGTTGCCCCGCAGAACTTCCCCGACCAGCAGTTCCGCAATTGTGTCGAGAAAGAGTTCGACAAGGACGAAGACTACCTCCTCGACACCAATGAGCTGTTAAACGCTACAAGGTTGGATGCCCAGGGTTACATGTATTTGAGGGACTTCACTGGCCTACGCTACTTGTATTATTTGAAGTATCTCAACATCCGAGGCAAATTTGCCGGAGCAATTGACGTGTCGAAGAACAAGTGGCTGGAAGAGCTTAACTGCGAGAGCAACGACCTGACATCGCTCGACGTGACGAAAAACACGAAGCTGAAGAAGCTTATCTGCAACTATAACACGGAGCTCACGTCGCTCGACATTAGCAAAAACGAGGAGTTGGAGGTGCTGGAACTTTCTGACTGTAATCTTACGTCGCTCAACGTAAGCTATAAGCACCACAACCTGAAGACCCTGCATGTCGACAGAAACCGGCTTGAGCGCCTCGACCTGACGTACAACCCCATAAAAGGAAAACTCTACATCTTCGACAACTGCATCAATGCCGACGAGATGCTGAAGCTCTTCGATTCGCTCAACGAAGTTGACCCGGAGACCGACGGGGAGTGCACCATTTACTGCATAGACAAGGACAGCAAAAGCGAGCTGAATGTCTGCACGAGGGAAGCAGTGAGGATGGCAAAAAGAAAGGGCTGGAAGGTCAAGAAGTTTGAGAACCACGAATGGAAGGACTTCTACTTGCGAGGCGATGTCAATGGCGACGGTGCCGTCGACGTGGCTGATATCGCCACCGTCATCTCCATCATGTCCAGTACCGTCGACGTGTTGGGCGACGTTAACGAAGATGGTTCTGTCGACGTGGCCGACATCGCCACCATCATCACCGAAATGGCACAGTAAGTCAGGGATATTATTATGGACGAGAATAAATATAACGCAGAGAACACAGAGAACGCAGAGGGCACGGAGCTGACAGAGGGGCACTCTGACTATAAGCCCGTCAACCGCTTCGATGCCTCGGTTGTTCACCACTTGAGCGGCATGTACCAGAACTGGTTCCTGGACTATGCCTCTTATGTCATCCTGGAACGTGCCGTCCCCCATATCGAGGACGGTCTGAAGCCTGTACAGCGCCGCATCCTGCACTCGATGAAGCGTATGGACGACGGCCGATATAACAAGGTGGCTAACATCGTGGGCCACACCATGCAGTTCCACCCTCACGGCGATGCCTCTATCGGCGACGCCCTGGTGCAGTTAGGACAGAAGGACCTGCTCATCGACACACAGGGCAACTGGGGCAACATTCTCACCGGCGACAAGGCCGCTGCACCGCGATATATCGAGGCACGCCTGTCGAAGTTCGCCCTCGACACTGTCTTCAATCCCAAGACGACGGAGTGGCAGCTCTCCTACGACGGGCGCAACAAGGAGCCCATCACCCTGCCGGTGAAGTACCCGCTGCTGCTGGCTCAGGGAGCAGAGGGCATCGCCGTGGGTCTGTCGTCGAAGATTCTTCCCCATAACTTCTGCGAGATTTGCGACGCTGCCGTCAGCTACCTGCACGGCGAAGAGTTCCACCTCTATCCCGACTTCCAGACGGGCGGTAGCATCGATGTCTCGAAATACAACGACGGCCAGCGCGGCGGCGTGCTGAAGGTTCGTGCCAAGATTGAGAAGCTGGACCAGAAGACGCTCGTCATACGCGACCTTCCCTTCTCCAAGACCGTAGACAGCCTCATAGACAGCATCAAAAAGGCCATCGAGAAAGGCAAGATCAAGGCCCGCCACGTGGACGACCTGACATCGGCGACGGTGGAGATTCAGGTGCAGCTCATGCCTGGCATATCGAGCGATAAGACCATCGACGCCCTCTATGCCTTCACCGACTGCGAGATAAGCATCTCGCCCAACTGCTGCGTCATCAAGGACCAAAAGCCGCAGTTCCTAACCATCAGCGACCTGCTGCGCGACAACGTGGAGCGAACGAAGGACCTCATCCGCCAGGAGTTAGAGATACGCAAGAACGAACTCTTGGAGCAGCTGCACTTCCAAAGCCTGGAGAAAATCTTCATCGAGGAGCGCATCTACAAGGACAAGAAATTCGAGCAGGCTCCCAACGTCGATGCTGTCTGCGAGCATATCGACGACCGTCTGACGCCCTACTACCCGCAGATGATTCGCGAGGTGACGAAGGACGACATCCTGAAGCTGCTGGAAATCAAGATGCAGCGCATCCTGAAGTTCAACAAGGACAAGGCCGACGAGCTGATGGCCCGCATCAAAGCCGAAATAGAGGAGATAGACCGCGACCTGGCCAACCTCGTCGAAGTCACCGCAGGCTGGTTCCAGTTCCTCAAGGATAAGTACGGCAAGGACCATCCTCGGATGACGGAGATACGCAACTTCGACACCATCGAGGCCGCCAAGGTGGCCGAGGCTAACCAGAAACTCTACATCAACCGCTCGGAGGGATTCATCGGCACAGGACTGAAGAAGGACGAGTTCGTTTGCAACTGCTCCGACATCGACGACATCATCATCTTCTTCAAGGACGGCAAGTACAAGGTGGTGCGCGTGGCCGAGAAGCTCTTCGTGGGCAAGAACATTCAGTATGTGGGCGTGTTCAAGAAGAGCGACGTGCGTACTATATATAATGTGGTGTACCGCGACGGCAAGAGCGGCCCCAGCTACATCAAACGCTTCAACATCACCGGCATCACCCGTGACCGTGAGTACGACGTGACACAGGGCAAGCCGGGATCGAGAATCCTCTACTTCACCGCCAACCCCAACGGCGAGGCAGAGGTCATCAAGGTGACGCTCGACGCCTCGGTACAGGCCACCAATGCCCGTACCAACATCTTCATAGAGCGCTCGTTTGCCGATGTCATGATTAAAGGACGAGCTTCGAAGGGCAACCTGCTCACCAAAAAGCCCGTGCACCGCATCACGCTGAAGTCACAGGGACACTCGACGCTTGGCGGACGCAAAGTGTGGTTCGACCCCGACGTGAACCGCCTGAACTACGACGAGCATGGACAACTCTTGGGCGAGTTCTTCGACGACGACCAGATTCTCGTCGTACTCCGCAACGGTGACTTCTACCTCTCTAACTTCGACCTGAACAACCACTACGAGGAGAACATCCTGCGCATTGAGAAATACGACGCCGGAAAGATCTGGACGGCCGTGCTCTTCGATGCCGACAATCAGGGCTATCCCTACCTGAAGCGTTTCCTCATGGAGGCCTCGAAGCGCAAGCAGAACTTCATTGGCGACAATCCTACCTCTCGCCTCGTCCTGCTCTCCGACCAGGTCTATCCGCTCATCCGCGTCGCCTATGGCGGTGCCGATGCTGCCCGTGGCATTGAGGAAATCGACGCCGAGCAGTTCGTCGCCGTCAAGGGCTACAGGGCCAAAGGAAAGCGCATCAGCACATGGCAGATAGAGAGCATCGAGGAGCTGGAGCCACAGCGCTGGCCAGAGGTTCCTGAAGAACCTGAGTCTCCGGACAATCCGGAATCTCCGGAAACTCCGGATAACCCGGAAAATCCAGGAACTCCGGCCGCTCCCTCCGAGGACCTCGACCCTGATGCCGGCAAAAGCCAGCGCCAAATCATTGACGAGATGACCGGCCAACTGAGTTTCGACTTTTGAATAACTACTAATCATAACAACAATGAAAGCAAAAAAACTAATCTTAGGACTTATGTTAAGTCTGGCGGCATGTCTTGACACCACCGCCCAGCAACTGGCCTTCCCCGAGGCTCAGGGATGGGGACGCTTTGCCACCGGCGGACGAACGGGCAAGGTGTACCATGTTACTAACCTCAATGACAGCGGCACTGGCTCGTTAAGAGATGCTGTAAGCCAGCCGAACCGCATCGTCGTGTTCGACGTTAGCGGCGTTATCCGTATCAACTCGCGTCTTGTCTTTAAGAGCAATATCACCGTTGCCGGACAGACGGCTCCCGGCGAGGGCATCACCGTCTATGGCGATGGTATGTCGTGCTCGGGTGCTAACAATGTCATTATCCGTTATATGCGTTTCCGCATGGGTGCGGTGGGCTCGAAGGATGCTGACTGTGGTGGACTGGCCAATGGCGGCAATATGATTTTCGACCACTGCTCGTTTTCATGGGGGCAGGACGAGAATTTCTCTATCAACTGGGACAACAAAGGCACGGCCCCACACGACATCACCATCCAGAACAGTATCGTGGGGCAAGGGCTGATGCAGCACTCCGCCGGTGGGCTCATCCAGGCCGACAACATTACGATGTACCGTGTGCTGCTCTGCGACAACAAGACCCGCAATTTCAAGGTAAAGGGCCGTCACCAGTACGTGAACAACATCGTCTACAACTGGAGCACTTACGCCTACGAGATGGGCGGCGAGTCGTCGGGCGAGTCGTTTGCCAACGCCGTGGGCAACCTCTTCATCAACGGCAATTCCACCAGCACGTCGTCCAACGGCTTCTCCGGCGGCAACTCCAGCTTCCATTTCTATGGCGACGACAACTGGCAGGACCGCAACAAGGATGGTGTGTACAATCCGACACTCTTCACCGGCGACGGCGGCGGCGACCGCAAGAGCCAGCCCTACGACTACCCCGCGCTGGAGACATGGAGCGGCAAGGACCTCGTGGAGAAGCTGCTGCCCGACGTGGGAGCCTCCCTACCCTACCGCGACCTGGCCGACTGCTACATGGTCGACGAGGTGCTCAGCTTCGGCAAGAAAGGCAAGCTCATCACCAACGAGAACGAGCTGCCCATCGGCGTGCCCACCTCATGGCCCTGGTTCAAGGGTACGAAGCCGCAGGACACCGACGGCGACGGCATGCCCGACGAATGGGAGATAGACAATGCCACCGACCCCGCTGTGGACGATGCCATGGAGCTGCGCGACAACGGCTACACCAACATCGAGAACTACATCAACAGCATCACTATCGAGGACCGGCAGTTCTTCCTCCGCGCTCCCATGCTGCTCTCGCTGCAGAGTGCCACCACCAGCAGCCTCACGCTGCAGTGGGCCGACTATTCGGACAACGAGGACGGCTTCATCGTCGAGATGCAGCAAGACGGCTCGTTCGTAGAAAAAGGACGCACCAAGGCTAATGTCACGACCTTTACAATCAGCGGCGACGAGCTGAAGCCCGGCTCTCCCTATCAGGTGCGCGTCTGTGCCTTCAAGGACGACCAGCTCTCTGACTACACTGCAACTCTTACCGTTAAGACCCGTCCCGAGCAGGTGGACATCATTGACTGCGACACCTTCACCGGCGATGGCGACGGCGAATGGCTTATCGCTCCCACGGAGGACACGACTATCACCCTCGACGAGGCCACGCCGAAGACCGCCGTCGTAGTACGCTCCGATGCCAATGTCACCATCGGCGGTGACGGCTACATCAGCGGCTCGGCCTCGCTCAACAAGACTGGCGAGGGCACGCTGACCATCGCCACTGCCCAGCAGTACGAAGGCCCCACGGTGCTACATCAGGGCACCTATGAGTTCCAAACATTGCGCAACGGCGGCATTGCCAGCGGACTGGGCATGAGCCAAGAGTTTGCACAGAACTGGGTCATGGACGGCGGCACATATAGGTACACCGGCTTCACCGTCTCCACTAACCGCTCAGCAACACTCTACAGTGATACCCACTTCGATATTACTAACAAGAGTACCACCGTCACCATGAATGGCTCCTTCGAGGGACAGGGCAACCTCATCATCGGTGGCGAAGGCACCATGTCCGTTAACACCACCAATTTCTTCAAGTTCGATGGCGACCTGCGCCTTGAGGGCGGCACCGTGAAGCTGGCCACAAAGGAGGTCAGCGACGCGGGCCTCGGCACGGCCTCTCAACTGGTGATGGCCGGAGGCACCTTCACGAACGTTGGCAAGAACGAAGCAGCAGTGACCTTCAACTTCCCCATCGTGGCAGTTCCAGGCACCACGTCAACCCTCAACTTCGACCGCTGGAACACCAACAAGTGTAACGTCAGCGGCACAGGCACCCTGCAATGGGGCGTCTGCTATCTGCGCGAATACATTGAGGGCAACTGGGACAACTTCACCGGACAGCTCATCGTCACCAGCACCGGCAACTACGGCACTAACCGCCAGTTTGCCATCCGCAACGGCGTGGGCATCAAGAACGCCACCATATACCTCAAGTCGGGAACGGCCATCAACGGGGCCAAGAACGAATCGACCTACTACCTCGGCGGTCTCTCAGGCGACAGCGGTTCCAAGCTCTCGGGCTTCAACGTGAAGGCCAAGGGCAGCGGCACATGGGTTGTAGGCGGTGCCAACACCAACGAGACCTTCCGCGGTGTCATCGACAACAACGACCAGGCCGGCTCGCACCCCGGAACCACCAGCATACAGAAGCAGGGCACCGGTGAATGGCGCCTCACGGGCAACAATGTCTACGCCGGTACGACCATCGTCGGTGGCGGTAAGCTTATCGTCAACGGCACACACTCCGGCACGGGCGCCGTCACCGTCCGCACAGGAGCCACGTTGGCCGGAACAGGATCCCTGGCTGCAGCCGTCACTGTTAACACCGGAAGCTTCCTGCAGGCCGGCGACACCCTTGTCAACGAGCGTGGTCTGACCTTCAACAGCACGCTGAAGCTCAACGGAACGGCAACACTCATCGTGCCCGCCGACCGTACCAAGAGCAACACCATTTCCCTCAAGGGCACCACCACCATCGCCACAACCGCCACCTTGCAGATAGACTTCGACGAATCACCCTACGACAAGACGGAGTACAAAATCTTCAACCTCAACGGCGGAACCATCACCGGCACCTTCAAGCAAATCCTGCCTGAGACACCCGGCGAAGGCCAGACCTGGGACACCACCGAACTCTACACCAACGGCGTTTTGAAGGTGGTAGGCGGCGAGCAGAACCCCGACGAGCAGAGCCAGGTGGACCCGCCCGCTGGCGAGACCAAGACCGCCTTGCTGGCATGGGGAAACATGAGCGCCAAGAGCTACGACAACAGCTCGTACAACAACATGATGGTCGGCGCAGAGAACGATGAGGCCTACGGCTTCTCGCTCGTCTGCATCGGCAACCTCCAGAAGTCCTATTCCTCGGCCGGCACACCCAAGCTGAAGATTCCCTACAACGGCGAAATTTTGGAGCGCACCGCCATCAAGTGCAGCAACGGTGCACAGAACGCCATATTCCTCCCCGAGGGCGCCAAGGCCACAAAGCTCATCATCTACAGCATCACCGGCACCAACGCCAGCAACCGCACCAGCTACTGGAAAGAGGTGGCCGGAAAGACCTACACCGAGGAGACTGCCACACTCATTGACCTTGACGCACCACGCGACAATCCTAATGCCATCAGCTTCACCCTCGACAACGTTGAGAACCAGGTAACTTTCACCAATACCGGCGAGCAGCAGTGCGTCATCCTCTACCTCGAATACCACTATGGCGGCAATGCCATCAAAGGCGATGTCAACGGTGACGGCACTGTCGACGTGGCCGACATCGGCGCCGTCATTGACGTCATGGCAGGAGTGTCGGGGATTTCAAACACCCTCCAGCAGGCAGCCGACGTCAATGGTGACGGCGCAGTCGACGTGGCCGATATCGGCGCCATCATCGACATCATGGCAGCCAACGCCAGACGTGCACAAAACCAGTCTCAGACTTTAGACCGTTTAGACCTATAGAAAGAACGGCTTATTCGGATAGAAAGAACGGCTTATTCTGGTAGAAAGAACGGCTCTTTCTCAAACTCCTTAAAGTCCCTCCCCCAAACGCCCCTCTCTAAACAGGGGTTGGGAGAGGGACTTTAAATTTTGTTAAAAGTGCAGGGGCAGCACGTCTGTAACGCGGAAAATACGTACCTTTGCGCCATGAGCGGCCTTTGGCCTAAATGAGAAATGAGAAATGAAAAATGAAAAATGAAAAATAACCGCCTCTCTCCCCTGTGGCTCGCGCTGAGCGCCGTCATAGGCATAGTCATAGGCACGTTCTATGCCAACCACTTCTCGGGCAACCGTCTGAGCATCATCAATTCGGGCAGCAACAAGCTGAATAACCTGCTCTACATCGTCGACGACCAGTATGTCGACACAGTGAACATGGGCGACCTTGTGGAGAAGGCCGTGCCGCAGATACTGGCCGAGCTGGACCCGCACTCCGTCTACATCAGTGCGAAGGACGTGCAGTCTGCCAACGACGACCTCCGCGGTTCGTTCTCAGGGGTGGGCATCGAGTTCACCATCCGTCAGGACACGCTGCGTGTGCAGGGTGTCATACCAGGAGGACCGGCTGAGGAGGCCGGCATGGTGGCGGGCGACAAGATTATCACCGTCGACGACTCGGTCTTCACCGGCAAGAACCTCACCAGCGACATGGCCATGCACCGGCTGAAAGGCCCTGAGGGCACGAAGGTGAAGCTCGGCATCATGCGCTACGGCGAGAAGGAGCCGCTGGAGATTGTCGTCACACGTGGCGAGATTCCCATGAACAGCGTCACTGCCGCCTATATGCTTGACGACAAGACTGGCTATATCAAACTGAAGAACTTCGGCGAAAACACCTACTACGAGATGCTCGTCGCCCTTGCCCAGCTGGCTCAGGAGGAGTTCCAGCAGCTGGTCATCGACCTGCGCGGCAACACCGGCGGATACCTGCAGTCGGCCGTGCAGATTGCCAACGAGTTCCTGCCCCGCCAGAAGCTCATCGTCTACACCGAGGGCCGTAACTCACCACGTGAGGACTACCGCAGCGACGGCCGTGGCAGCTATCAGCAGCTGCCCCTCGTGGTGCTTATCGACGAGGTGTCGGCATCGGCATCGGAGATTCTCGCCGGAGCCATACAGGACAACGACCGAGGCACCATCATCGGTCGCCGTTCCTACGGTAAGGGACTGGTGCAGAAACCTATAGAGTTTGGCGACGGCTCGGTGATGCGACTGACCATAGCCCGCTACTATACGCCGTCGGGACGTTGCATACAGAAGCCCTACACCAGCGGATCGGACAAGGACTACGAGGAAGACCTGCTGACACGCTACCAGCACGGCGAGTTCTTCTCGCTTGACAGCATCAAGCACACAGGGCCGGAGTATCACACAAGTAACGGAAGGCCGGTCTATGGAGGCGGCGGCATCACGCCCGACATCTTTGTGCCCGAGGACACCACTGACTACACCTCTTACTATAAAGAGGCCTCGATGACGGGACTGATTCTGCAGTTCGGATATGAATATACCGACCAGCACCGCACGGAAATGGGCGCATATACTGACCTGGAGGCGCTCGTCAGATACCTGAAGAAGCAGCGGCTCGTAGATCAGTTTGCCAACTTCGCCGACAAGCACGGCCTAAAGCGCCGCAACCTGATGATTCAGCGCAGCTACCACCTCCTTGACCAGTATGTCACCAGCCGCGTTGTCTACGGCATGCTCGACGAGGCCGCTCTCATAGAATATCTCAACCAGGACGACAACGCTATCCGCCAGGCACTCAGCGTCTTCGCCAAGGGCGAGGCTTTCCCCCAAGCGAGCGCTGCGCTAAATGAGAAATGAGAAATGAGATGGATTGTTCTGCTCTCGCTGGCTTCCCTAACGATGAATGCCCAGCGGCCGCTGGACTGGGGCGACCAGCTGAACGGGACGTACAAGAACCCTGTGCTGAACGCTGACTACAGCGACCCTGACGTCATCCGTGTGGATGACCGGTATTACATGGTGGCCTCCGACTTCCACTTCATGGGTATGCAGGTGCTGGAGTCTAATGACATGGTGAACTGGCAGATAATCAGCCAGATTTACCGACGGTTCGACTATCCAGGCTGGGACTCTAACGACCACTATGGCGGTGGCTCATGGGCACCCGCCATACGTTATCACAACGGCCTTTTCTATGTTTATTTCTGCACGCCCGACGAAGGTCTTTTTATGGCTACGGCCACCGATGCCCGTGGCCCGTGGAGCCCGTTGCACTGTGTGAAAGCGGTGGAGAAATGGGAAGACCCATGCCCCTTCTGGGACGACGACGGCCAGGCCTATCTGGGTCGCAGCCAGTATGGTGCCGGGCCCATCATCATTCACCGTATGACTGCCGACGGGCGGCAACTGCTTGACGACGGCGTGACGGTCTACACCGGCCCCGTGGCCGAGGGCACGAAGATCATGAAGCGACGGGGCTACTACTACCTCATCATTCCCGAAGGCGGTGTCTGCTGCGGATGGCAGACCGTGCTGCGCTCACGCAGCATCTACGGCCCCTACGAGAAGCGTGTGGTGCTGGAGCAGGGCAGTACCAATGTGAACGGCCCGCATCAGGGCGCACTTGTCGAGGCAAAGGACAGCACCTGGTGGTTCTACCACTTTCAGGAGACACATCCCCGAGGCCGTGTGGTTCATCTGCAGCCTGCCCGCTGGAAGGACGACTGGCCGCTCATAGGGGTTGACATCGACGGCAACGGCATTGGCGAGCCGGTGACCGTGTGGAGCAGTCCGAATTCCTCTTCCTCCTCTACCTCCTTTACCTCCTCTTCCTCCTCACTCACCCCCATTTGGCAATGGAACCACAATCCTGTGGACTCTGCCTGGAGCTTTGACGTTCGAAGTGGCTGCCTGACGCTCCAAGCCCTGCCCGCCGACTGCCTGAAGGCCAGCCGCAACATGCTGACCCAGAAGACTGTAGGCTATGAGAGCGAGGCCACCGTGACCGTCGACGGCTCCGGCCTGCACGACGGCGACCATGCCGGACTGCTCTGCACGGGCAAGCAGTTCATGGGTGTGGGCATCTGCCGTACTGAAGGAAAACTTCACTTCTACTTAGAACAAGACGGACAGCGAACCCAGCTGGGCCGCTGTCCGAAAAATAAGGTCTATCTGCGTGTCACTATCGACAGTGAGCGCAATCTTCATCAGTTGGCCACCAGCACCGACGGGCGTCGTTTTACTCCTGCCGGTAAGCCTTTCCCCCTTCGCATGGGCTACTGGAAAGGCTCTCGCATTGGCCTCTTCTGTTACACTACGTCATCTGTCTCAGGTGGAAAGGCACGGTTCAGTTCCTTCCGCTATGACGTCACCCGTTAGAATCTGCCGGGACCTCCGAAGCCACCGCCACCGCCGAAGCCTCCTCCGAAGCCACCGCCACCACGGTTGCCGCCTCGGTTGCCGCCACGGCCACCGCCGCCGAAGCCGCCCATACCCATGCCCATGCCCATGCCACGACGGGCCTCACGGGTGCCAAAGAGGTTCAGACGATAGTTGACACGAAGCATGACGTAGCTGGTGATAGCATTGTACTCGGTGTCACTACGCATCATGGCATTGATGGTACGTGTGAAGTTCGACTGCTGATGGAGCAGGTCGTAGAACTCCAGTCGGACGGAGAGCGGTTTGCCCTTCAGGAAGCTCTGAGCTATCTGAGCGTTCCATATCAGCTCGTCGGTATTGGCGGCAGCGTCGTTAAATCCACGGCGGCTGGACATGCCGAGGTTGGTGGTGAACTGTGTGCCCCAAGGAGCGTTGTAGGTGGTGTTGAAGCCGTAGTTAAAGCTCCAGGTATTCAGCTTTGAGTTGGGCTGCAGGGCGTTGCTGTTGTGGTTGTAGTTCACGCTTCCGTTGAGTTCTATCTCGAAGTACTCGTTGCGGTAGCTGAATCCCAGACGCTCACGCAAGGTGTTGGATTTCGTAGTCGACTTGCTGACGTTGCCGTCACGAAGCAGGTCGATATAGCCCACGTCGTTTGTATAGTTGTAGCCCGTCTCAGTATTAAAGTTGAAGTAGCCGAGCGAGTCGATAGCCACGTTGTACATGATAGAGGCTCCTGCGCTCCACTGTCCGTTGATGTTCTCCGGCCGTGAGTACCTTCCGCCGGTGACGGGGTCGTACTTCGTCATCTGTGCAATGCTGTTCCTCGTGGTCGAGAAGTTGGCATTGGCATTGATGAACTGCGAGTGACTCTCTAAGAAGTTGTTGAAGCGGAAGTTGAAGGTCTGTGTGAACGACGGCTTCAGTCCGGGGTTACCCTCGCGGATGTTCAGCGGGTCGGTGTTATCCGTAATCTTGAGCAGGTTCTCCATCGACGGCTGGCTGCTTCTGCCGCGATACTCAAAGCGCAGCTGGCCTCGGTCGCCAAGGCGGTAGCGCATGTTGGCCGTGGGGCTCCAGTTCAGAACGGTACGGGTGGTATCGATGTCGCTACCCAAGTAGTTCTGATGGAATTTCGAGCGCTGGGGAACTATCTGCACGCCGACGTTGAAGTCATACTTCGGACGGATGAAGCGCAGCATCACCTCTGCGGTATGCGTATAGTTACGGTAGTTGGAGAATCGGCTGAGGTCATCGTCGAGGAAGTCGGTGAAGTTGTGGGGAGTCAGCCGTCCGAAGATGTCGTCCCACTGGCGGTATCCAGGCCACAGGCCGGCCATGTCGTAACGGTAGGTGTCGTTCCAGAAGTCGTAGGTCTTACGGTCGCTCTTGGTGTAGCTGTACTGGAACTGGTAGCTGAACTGCAGGAAGGTCGACTTGGCGATAGGCTCGCTGTACGTAGCCTGCAGGCTGTAGTCGTAGTTCTTCTGCGGTGTGACGTTGTAGCGGTTGGTCTGGTAGGTGCTGTCGCCGGTGAGCATCTGGTAGAGGTTCACGAGGCTACCTGAGTACTGCTGCGAGGTACCGTCGCTGTAGTTGCCGGTGGCTCGGAGGGTGATGTTACGTCCTGTGTTGCTCAGTCTGCGGTTAATCTGCAGCGTGGTGCCCACTCGCTTCGAGTCGCTGTAGTTCATGCCGCCGTTCAGTCGGTCGTTGACGACGAGCGAGGAGTCTTTGCCCAGCATACGTTCCACCATGTCGCCGATGCTGTTTGTCCACGAGCTGTAGTTATAAGGGTCTTCGCTGAACGTTCCCGACTCCGACCTGGAGCGTCCGTCGTTGGTGTTGTAGCTCCATGTGGGTCGCAGGTTGATGTTCCACATCGTGTCGGGCGTCCACTCTATGCGTCCCTGAGCGCTCCAGCTGTTGGAGCGTGAGTAGTTCTGGTTCAGCGACTCTTGGAACGACCCTGTCTTGCTGACGAAGTTCTCCGTCGAGGTGTGGCTCCAGGTGTCGCCGTCGCGGTGGTTCCATCTGATAGAGCCGTCGAGCAGCAGGCGGTCAGTCTTCTCGTAGTTCAGGTTCACCGAGGCCATCTTCGACGACTGAAGGCCGCTACGGCCACCACCGCCGAAACGTCCGCCGAAGCCGCCGCCGCCGAAGCCCATGTCGTTCACATTGTTGCCGTTGAGCATAGCGAAGACGCGGAGGCCGTCTTTCATCACGGCGCCCATGCCACGGCCCGTGTAGCGGTCCTTAGTGCCCACACCGGCATCCACGTTGGCAAACATGCCGCGGTTCATGCCAGCCCTCAGGCCAAAGTCGAGCACCGTCGTCTCATTACCGTCGTCAATGCCGGTGATGCGGCTCAGGTCGCTCTTCTCGTCGTATGTACGGATACGTTCCACGATGCTCGTCGGCAGGTTCTTCATGGCCGTCTGCGTGTCGCCGGTCATGAACTCCTTGCCGTCCACCTTAATCTTCCTCACCTGCTTTCCGTTGATGGTGACAGTACCGTCGTCGCTCACCTGAGCACCAGGCAGACGCTTCACCAGTTCCTCGACCACCGAGCCCTCGGGAGTCTTAAACGCGTCGGCGTTATAGATGACGGTGTCGCCCTTCGAGTAGACGCGGGCCATGTTCTTCACCACCTCGGTGCCCTTCAGCATGATGGCGTCGGTCTCGATGGTGATGGTGCCCATCTGCACGGGCTTGCCGCTGACGGTGATGCTGCGGTAGTAGGGCTTGTAACCCACGTAGGTGATGCGCACCAGGAAGTTGCCGTCCTGCGGGGCGGTCATCTGGAAATCGCCGTTGACGTTGGTCACGGCATTGGTCACAATCGACGTGCTGTCGGTCTTGAGCAGGGCCACGGTAGCCTGAATGACGCCCTCCTTTTCATCTTTGTCAATAACGTGGCCGCTGATGGTACGCTGGGCCGTCGCAGTAATCAGTGAGAAGCTGAAAGTGATGAGCAGGAACAACACCCGTCGCAGGGTGTCTTTCGTGGAATGTGTCGTAGAATTCATTTTATGATTGATTATTATTGTTGATTTCTGCTTCCTTTTGCGGTTTGCACAATCCTTTGACGCACAATATCGGGAAAGGTTTAATATGACTGAAATTTTTATTATAGAGTGATGGACGTTTCATTTTTTCTTCGTATCGTACCTTTGCCCCCGAATTTGCATAATTAGTAACTTTTCATAATTCATTAAACAAAAAACAGAGTCAACAATGAAACATCTGAAAAGAATCCTTTTGCCCCGGACAGCCATCATGCTGCTCGTGATGATGCTCACCACGGCTACCACGGCGTGGGCATGGCAGGGCAGCGGAACCAGCTCAAACCCGTACAAAATTGCCTCGTACGACGACCTCCTGACGCTGCGTAACAGCGTGAATGGAGGCGAGAAGTATCAGAACGCCTATTTCGAGCAGACCCAAGACATCACCTGGCCCAGCGGCACCACATGGGACCGCGGCATCGGCTACGACTACAGCCACTGCTTCAGCGGCCACTACAACGGCAACGGCAAGAAGATTTCCGGCTTCCGGCTCACCACCTCCGACACCAATGCCGGACTCTTCGGCTTTATCAGTGGCAGCTATCAGGGCTCTGAGCAAACCAGCGTCATCGAAGAGGTACATCACTTGACGCTGGAGAACCCCACCGTCACCGTCACTGCCTCCAGCAGTACGCAGTATGCCGGCGCCCTCGTGGGCAATACCGAACAGTGTGGCCGCGCAGATAACAACACCGTCATCGGTGGCACAGTCAGCTACACTGGTGTGAGCAGCTTGCAGATCTTAAATTAAGGAGTCCACTTTAAAAAGTCACCCCCTGAAAGAAACCGCTATAAAACTACGCGCAGCCCATCCCCACCCCTCAAAGGGAGGGGAATGGCTGCGCACTGTTACCAGTGGCGGGCTGATGTAGGGGCAGGCACGGAGCCTGCCCCTACATTTGAACGGAGACGAACGGAGGTAAAAAACCTTTACAACGATTTTCCGCTTCGAAACTGCCGTTTCTTCTATGAGAAAGAACGGCTTTTTCTCCAAGAAAAAGTAGTTCTTTCTATGAGAAAAAGCCGTTCTTTCTCCCAGAAGCACAAAATGCCGCATTTTTGCATCTCCAGGCCGCTGTTGGCTTGAAAAAAATCTTTACATCTTTATTTTCATCCACGGTAGGGGCAGGCCCAGTGCCTGCCTACACCTGGTGCCGTACTTTCCACTGTATTCCCCTTATTTACTTCCCTCCCGCTTCAGTAAGCTGTAGGCATCGTAGAGCCCGAGTTCTCCGGCCTTGCTGAGGTCGGCACTGGCTTTCTCTTTCTCGCCGTTGCTAAGGTAGCAGATGCCCCGGTTGTAATAAGCCTCGGCCATGTTGGGCTCCTGCTGCAGGGCGGCGGTAAAGTCGTCGATGGCCTGGTGCAGATTATCACGCCGGGCATGTATGCAGCCACGGTTGTAGAGCAGGTAGGCGTTGTGGGGTCGCAGTTCTAAGGCGTGGTTCAGGTCGGCGAGCACGCTGGCCGTCGCCAGTTCGGTGTTGGCACCCTCGCTGGCCTGGAAGAGACTGATACGAGCCTGGCAGACAGCACGCTGCCAGAGGGCGAGGACCAGTGAGGAGTTGAGAGTTAGAAGTGAGGAGTTAGGAGTTAGAAGTGAGGAGTTAGGAGTTAGAAGTGAGGAGTTAGGAGTGGCGATTTGCAGGAATGTGGACAAATCGTCGATGGCCTGCTGGTTGTCCTGTATGACGGTGTAGGCAATGGCCCTGAGCAGGAGGTCGTCGACGGCCTGGCCGGTGTTGTGCGACTTGTTGATGGCTGCGGTGAGCGAGTCGATGTAGAGGAAATAGCGTGCCGAAATCTCGTCGGAGAGGGTGGGATGGCCGCAGGTGACATAGACCGGCCGATAGAATTTACTATTTACCGATTTACTATTTACGATTTGACTTGGCGATTTACTATTTACCCGGTGCTGGTTCAGGGCATCGACATCGCGGTCGAAGGCGATGTTGGCCCGCACCTCGTCGTGGGCCTTCACGAAGGAGAGGGCAAACATGGGCTGCAGCTCGAGGGCCACACGGCGGTTCTGCACACGGCCACGGTAGTCGTTCTTGTACTCTCGCTCCGGCTCCTGCTGGTCCTCGACGACGAGCTGGTTATACTTATCCAAGTCCACGTCGCTGCGCTTGCGCATCTTGTCGGGGTCGAGGCGCGGCTGCGTACCGTAGAGATGCTTGTAGAGGCGGGCACGGTAGACGGTGAACTCGTCCTGCTCGGCCTTCTTCGTCATGCCTAAGCGACGGTAGCAGGCGGCACGGAACTCCAGGCCCGTCCAGAAGTTGGGAAACTCGTCGATGACTTTCGAGTAGTCGCGTATGGCACCGTGCAGGTCGCCGGTCTTGTCGAGCAGCACGGCACGGTTGAAGAGGGCGAGCATGTTGTCGGGCTCCAGTCGCAGCACGAAGTCGAAGTCGGTGATGGCGCGGTTGTCGTCGCCCACCTGGGCACGCAGCAGTCCGCGGTTGTAGTGGCCCAGGAAGTTGTTGGGCTCCAGGTCGAGGGCCATGTCGTAGTCGGCCATGGCACCGCGCAGGTTGTTCTGGTGGAAGCGGGCCAGGGCACGGTTGATGTAGTATCCGCCGCGCTTCGGCAGAAGATGGATGGCATGGTTGAGCTGCTCCTCGGCCTCGGGCCACTCCTCACGAGAGAGGCTGATGATGCTGCGTGCCGCCCATGTCTGGCCGTCGTAGGGGTCGATGTCGAGGCTTTGCTGCAGGGCCTCGATGGCCTTCACGGTGTCTTCCTGCTGCATGTATACATCGGCACGCATGGCCCACGCCGTGGCATACTGGCTCCAGCGGGCCTGCATGGTGTCGAGCTCAAGGAGAGCCGCGTCGTAGTCCTTGTCCTGGATGCGGCAAAGCACACGGTTGTGCCACAGCCCGCGGTTCTCAGGGTCGTAGCGCAGGGCACGGGTGTAGTCGCTGATGGCCTCTGAGTATTTCTTCTGCTGGATGCGTGTCAGGCCGCGAAGCTCGTAGACGCTCACCACGTAGGGATTGCGCTGCAAAGCCTCCGAGCAGTCGCGCTCCGCCCCGGCATAATCTTCAAGGTAGTACTTCGCCACAGCCCTGAAGAACCACGGCTCGTAGAGGTAGGGCTTGGCCTGGATGGCCTGATTGAAGTACTGCATGGAGAGCACATAGTCCTCGTAGAACAGCGCCGAGCGGCCTATCGTCACCAGCCGGTCGGTGTTGTACTGGGCCGAAGTAGTGATGAGTGATAAGTGATAAATGATAAATATGAAGAGTAACCTATTCAATTAAGAGTTGAGAGTTAAGAGTTAGGAATTCGGAGTTAAGGGCTCGACATGTACGGCGACGTGGGTCTCTCGGCCGTAGTGCTCCCTCAGGACGTCCTCCACCTGCGAAGCCTTGTCGTGAGCCTGATGCAGGGTGATGTTGCCGTCCATGACAATGTGCAGCTCGATGGCATAGTGATTGCCGATGCGGCGTGTACGCAGGGCATGAGGTTTCGTCACCCCGGGCACAGAGGCAGCGAGGCCGAGAATCTCGTCCTCAACGGCATCGGGCAGCGACTGCTCCATGAGGTCGCCGATGCCGTTGCGCAGCAGGTCGACAGAGACCTTGACGATGAAAAGCCCGACGATGACGGAGGCGATAGGGTCGAGGACGGCCCAGCGCTCACCCAGGAAGATGGCTCCGCCAATGCCCAGCGCCGTGCCGACAGACGAGAGGGCATCGCTGCGGTGATGCCAGGCGTTGGCCTCGACGGCCTGCGAGTTCAGCTGGCGCGCCTTCAGCATGGAGTATCGGAAGATGGCTTCCTTGAGCACTATCGACAACAGGGCGGCCCACAGGGCGAGCATGCCGGGAGACTGGAGCTGGCTGCCGCCGGCCCAGGCCACAATCTTCATGACCCCACTGTAGAGGATGCCCGCCGCCACGACGAACAGCGACACGCCGATAAGCGTCATGGCCAGCGTCTCGAACTTGCCGTGACCGTAGTCGTGGGTCTTGTCCTTGGGCTTGCCGCTGATGCGGACGAACAACACCACAATGATGTCGGTAAGGAAATCGGACAAAGAATGGACGGCATCGGCAATCATGGCGGCACTATGGCCTACGATGCCCGCCACGAACTTCGCCAGAACCAAGACGACGTTCACCGCACCGCCCAGTAGCGTCACGTTATATATTTGCCGGTTTCTTTGCTTGACAGAATCGTCCATACGTTCATCGTGAATAGTCCACTCGCAGGTGGTGGAGCATGGTGGTGCTCTCACCGCAGGAGCCGGTGTGCTGGATTTGTATGCCGCCGAAGGTGTTGGGAGCCACAGTGGCTTTCAGGTCTACCTCATGGGGAAGGACGGAGTCAATGGGCTTGGGTGTCTGTGTCTCGACATGTGCCGAGAGCAGTCCGTCGGTATAGTCGAGGCGGATGGTGCAGCCGGTACGGTAACAGGTGGCCGAGACGGGGTCGGTGAGCGGGGTGACGACACCGTCCTTATACTCCACCAAGAGGAAGTCGACGGCCTTGGCGTGCTTCACCGTACGGATGATGCGCAGCCCGTAGCCCGTCAGCGTCCTGGTGTCGAACTTCAGACAGACGTCCATGTACTGCCCGGTGGCCGAGCCGAAGCCCTGACCGGCGGTCTTTGTGGGGTCAACCTGCAGCGTCAACGACATATTATTATAGGTACGCGTGACGGGAGTGTACATCAGCCGTGCACCGCGCTGTGCCTGCAGCAACCCTTTGCCGACGGCACCGTTGTAGCCCTCGCCGTATTCCCACATCGGCTTCTGGCGGTCGAAGCGCCAGTCGTAGGCCTTGGTGTCGGCGGGCTTGTAGCCGTCAACGGTCCAGTAGCCTTCAATAATTTCAGGCTGCCAGTAGCAGGGGAAGTCATGGAAGTCGGTGGAGAAAGTGGAGACCGGGGATTGCAAATCCCCTTGAACAGCAGCAAGGGAACTGCCGTCAAAGCTCAATGTAGTGACGGGGCCATAGTCGCTGCGGCTGGACCTCGGCTCAATGACGGCAGTAAGGTCGCGCCCGGTGTCGGCCTCCGTAAGATGGTAGGAGCGCTGTGGAGCATCGTGGCTGGTACTAACGACGATGCCGTTGCGCAGCCATTCGATACGTGACAGGTCACGACGCCCCTCAAGATTCAGCTCGTAGTCGAGACAGAGACTGTCGCCACGCTGCGTGATGTGGGGCTGGCGAAGGAAAGTGGGTGGAGCCAGCAGCGAGGGCTGGAGCACCACCTGACAGGCTGCTTCACGACCGTCGGCCGTCTTGGCAATGATACAGAAGTCGGCCTGCTCGTCGGTGTCGTTCGTCATCTGGAAAGTGGCAGTGCCGGGCTGTTTCTTGTCGGTCTTCACAAAAGGCTCAAAGCCCGGCTCCACCGTCCAGGAAGCGGTACTGTCCGTGGTAAGGGTGAGCGAAGCGGGTGAGCGGAGGGAAGCCTCGTGGTGGCTGATGGGGAGGAAAGGAATGGCAGCAGGCTCAATGTGCGGGAGGACGATGGTGTTCCCCTGCTGTCGGTTGCCTATTATGTAGGGCTTGCCGTTGAGCGTGAAGTCCTGCTGATAGCAGCGCAGCCACCGCTGCGGATAGGCCGTCCACCCTACGTAGCTGTCCTCGGGGGCATAATAGCGGCAGCTGACGACGGTCACGGGACCGCCCTGCTTACAGAAATAGGTCTCGCGGTTGTTGGTCTTGACATAGAAGTCACAGTCGTAGAAGAGCGGGCCGCTGCCGAACGTGCTCCATAGGGGCTTGGCGCCGTAGAGGTCGAAGTCGCAGCGGCGGTAGACGGCATGGCCACCGTTGAGGGCATCGTCGGTACACTCGAAGTGGCAGCTGTCGTACAGGCTCTCTCGGGCACCGTTCAGCGGGTTGAGGTTCAGACGGCTAATGAAGCGTACCTTGCGGGCCGTGAGGTTCTTCCCGTGTACATAGCCCACATGGGCCTGGGTGATGGCATCGCTGCGACGCTTTCGGCTAAGCTCAGGACGTAGCGGGTAGTCGAGGTCCACGTTGCAGAAGTTGCCCAGCGTCATGTTCTCCACCGTCAGCTCGTCGACATGCATGTCCAGCATGGTGAAGTTGCCCACGGCTCCTTGCATCTGTCCTCGTTGAGAAGCCAGTACCACGTCCTGCGGCCGCTCGCCGAGGCCGATGAGTGTCAGCTTCTTGCCGTGGATAACCATGCCGAAGGGCTCACGGCCGTTCTGGCCACGCACCACCTCAGGCACGTCGGGATTGTCCACCCAGTAGACCCACGGCCGGACATACAGCGTAGTAGTATCTTTGAAATGACGCACAGCCTCCCTCAAGTCGTTGAACACAAACGGCTGTGCCTCGGCATCGGTCAGCGAGCCGTCGAGCAGCAGGTGATGCTCGTCGAGTGCAGGAAGGTTTTGTGCGCTGCTGCCCAGCACACAGGAAACCAAGGCGAAGAGGGCCAGTAGTCTCATTTCTTTGAATAGTAATACCAATAGGTGTTGCGATAGTTCTCAAGCAACTGCAGCTGCTGCTCGCTGCCTTCGGGGTACTGAGCCAAAAGCTCCTGCAATTGCTCATACTCCTGGCTCAAGGCCTCGTCGGCCAGGGATTGTAAATCCCCTTTAAAGGACGGAACCCCGTTGTGCTGGAGATGGTCATAAAGCACTAAGGCCTCGCAGTAATGTCGGGGAAGCGGCGCCTCTTGATGATTGGCTTCATAATATTTCGGCAACAGCCTGACGAACCCCTTCAGGTCGCGATCTATGAGTCTGCTGCAGAGCACATAGTCGGCCACGGCGGGGTTGGCCAGCGAGTCGTGCTCCAGGAGTTTGTAAAACATTTTCTCGCTCATAGGCTTGCCGGGCTTTCCTCCGAGATGCTTCCAGATGCTGTCGGCGGGCAACAGCAGCGGGGCCTCACGCATAGGCAGCAGGTCTGCACCACTTCCCGCTATAGGATAGCAGAACAGTTTCTCGCCCAGCAGACCCTCTCGTGAGAGGGCGAAGGCACGAAGCATGGTCAGCTGCGGGTCGGTCTCGTATGACTCCCACCCCACTCGCATGGCCTCGCGGTTGTCGCCGCGCAGGAGGGCTGTCTCGGCATGGGCACGGAAATGCTCCACAGCATTGGTATTCCCCACAGCGGCCACGAAGAGCATCATCACCGCGAGCTGTGCAAGATTTATCCACGTTCGGCCAGAGAAAAGTCCCGTAGGCTGCTTGTCGCCGTCGCTGAACGGCAGCAGCTGCTTAGACAGCCACACAGCCCCTATCCACAGCACTAAAACACCGACGAGCAACGGCCACAGATGGCCCACCTCTACCCCATTGTCGGCACTGATGCTGATGTCTGACAGAAACGCCAAGGCGAGGAACGACGGCACGTAGGTCAGCGCATGGGTTCGCCGCGACAGCCGTGTGACACCGTAAACGGCAAGCTGAAGGAGGAAGAACACCAACGTAATGATAATGGCACCGACGGTGCGGTCGTAGTGCGTGACGCCACCGCTCAGAGCGTGCTGTGCCACAGCCAGCAGGTCGCCCTGAAACCAGTATAGCCATAGGAAAGAGAACGCCAAGAAACAAACCGCACACACTATGCGCGTCGTCAGCGTGCCGCCCTGATGATTTTTACCTTCCATAGTTCGGTGCAGGTTTGTATTGAGACACTCATCACTTGCTTATCCTGACGATGTTGAGCGAATAGGCGGGCAGCTCCACCTCGACGGTCTGCCCCTCTGGCGACAGTTCGTGCTGCGTGGGATAGATGTTGGTGGGCTGCTGCAAGGTGTTCTCGTCCTCGCCGTTGCCGGCACGCAACTGGATGAGGCGGGCGCTCTTGACAGGGAAGTTGCTGACATTGAGCCTCGCGGTGGTGCCCTCTTCCTGCGAGTTGACGATTTTGACGATGAGCTCACCGCTCTGCTCGTCGATGGTGGCCGAGGAGAATACACCGAGCGAGGTATTCTGCTTCAGGGTGGTGTCGAAGACGAGGTCGTTGTCGAGCCAAGCCTTCACGGAGTCGCCGCTGACGGTCAGCGTCACGTCGTACCAGCGCCCTTCCTCCACACGTCCACGCTTCTCGACGGTCTGAATCTTTCCGCCACCGCTGATCTGCTCAATAGCATGCTGCGTGTTGCCCCATCCGCCGAAGTTCAGCCAGCAGTAGTTGCGGTTGTCGACATAATTGAAGATGATGAGGAAGCCCTCGGCACCCCTGTCCTTGCGGGCACGGAACTTACAGGTGTAGTGATCGCTGTCGATGACATTCTTCTGTAGGCAGATGGTACCCTCTTTGCGGCCGGTATGGCGAACAATGTTGCCTTCCTTAGTCCAGTCGCCGTAGATGTATTCAACGTCGCCGTTGCTCTCGAACGAGGCACTGGTGCCCCAAGTACCATAGCCCACGCGGCTCTGCTTGGGCGTCAGCTGTTTGTTATTGCCAGCCTTGTAGGGGTTCGTCTGGCTGACGGGCACCACCTGCGTGCCAATGTTCTGAGGCATGAGCATCTGCACGTAGTACGACGGAGTGCCCATGACGCGGCTGCTGTTGAAACGAATCATGTCAGGACGCCACTTGGCATCGTTCTCGTTGACAAAGATGGGGGCGTAGCTGTTCAGGGGAACGATGTCGGAGTTGTTTTCCATGCCCATCATGTAGACGGCCTCACCCAGTGCGGCATTCATGTTGCCCAGGTCGCCAAAGCCCTGCGTGACGGCATACTCGCCGACGTAGATCTTCGGGCCACGGCGGTCGTAGGTGTCATACTTGTGGAAGTTGTCGGCAAACCAGGCGGGGTTGCGGTAGTAGTGCTCGTCGAGCAGCTCAACGCCCTCCTGACTGTCCCATGTCGGCGTGTCAGTGCCCCATGCAGCAACGTTGCCGATGAGGTGGATGTTGGGATACTTGGCCAGCACCTGCTCCTTGAAGAGACGGAAGCGGTCGTAGTAGTGGTCGCTCTGCTGGCGCGGGTCGGGCTGGTTGTTCTCGTTGCCTATCTCGAGGTACTCAAGGTTGAAGGGTGCAGGATGACCGTTCTTGGCACGCAGGGCACCATACTTAGTGGTGACATCGCCGTTGGCATACTCCAGGGCGGCGAGCGTCTCGTCAATCCAGGGCTGCAGCGAGTCGACGGGCGTCATTCCACCGTGCCACAGTCCGACGTTCACCACGTAGAGCGGCTTAGCACCGAGGTCTTCGGCCATCTGCAGGTACTCATGAAAACCGATACCATCAGTGGTGCGATAACCCCAGTTCACGTTCCAATGGCCAGGACGCTCCTCGATAGGGCCGATGGTACGCTCCCAGCGGAAGGCATTCTCGGGCGATATCTGCCCCTCAACGAAACAGCCACCGGGGAAGCGCATGAAGCGGGGATGCATCTGCCAAAGCATATTCGCCAAGTCAGGACGCAGGCCGTTCTCGCGGTTCTTGAACGTCGGCGGGAACAGGCTCACCACGTCGAGCTGAACGGTGCCCACACCATCGAACACCAATGCAAACTGAGCCTTAGGGTCGTTGCCGGTGGACTGCAGCGTGGCGGTGTACTTCGTCCACTCTTTCAACTTAATGGCGTCTGGCGATACGGTAGTCTCGGCATAGAGGTTTTTACTGTTGAAGAGGCGGGCCTTGATAGTGCCTTTATAGTTGCCCTTGAGCCAGAGGCTGAGCTTGTAGCTTCGCCCCTGCACGGCATTGATACCCCAGAAACCTTCGTTCTCTAACCTGACGGCGTTGGCCGGTGTGGCGTTGATGGTCAGTTCAAGGGCGTTCTGCTGAGCGCTGTTCAGCAGCTTTACTTTCTTGGAGGGTTGCACGAGGTGGGCGTCGATGGTCGAGCCGTTGTAGCTATATGGCTTCCAGCCCTGCATGTCGGCAGGAGCACCGTAGCGCGGGCCGTCCTCAAACGAGCGGTTGCGGATGAGCTCGGCGTAGAGACCGCCGTCGGCAGCGTGGTTGATGTCCTCAAAAAAGATGCCGTAGTGCGTGGGACTGATACGCGGCCCACGCTGGTTGGCATCGATGTCAATAGTCACTTGAGCGCTGGCCCTCAGGGCAGTAGCCATAGTGACCGCCAGCAAGAATAGTTTATTGTGCATAACTCTAAACTCTCAACTCTAAACTCTAAACTCTAAACTCTAAACTCTCAACTCTTCAAAGTTTCTTCAGCACCACTGCCGAGCGGGCGGGGATGTAGAGCTTCAGCCACTCCTTGTGATCCTTCACGTAGAGCGGATCGAAGTTAGTGAAGTGGGTAATACTGTCGTCAGCAAAGCCGAAGCCCCCAAAGTCCTTCGAGTCGGTGTTGAGAACCACCTCGTAGCTGCCCGTTGGAACGAGGAAGCCGTAGTCGGTGAACGACTGTGTGGGAGAGAAGTTGAACACGAAGAGCAGGTCGCCACGCATGAAGGCCAGCACCTGGTCGCCGTCGTTGTGCCAAATCTCCACCACAGGCTTGTCCTGGAAGTTGCGCACCAGCTTGATGACACGAAGCATCTCACGGTCGAAGTCGCCAAGCCAGTGGTAGCACAGGTCGTGGTTGTCCACAAGGTTCCACTGACGGCGGGCATACTTGTAGCTCCAGCCGTTGCCCTCACGGGGGAAGTCAATCCACTCGGGATGTCCGAACTCATTGCCCATGAAGTTGAGGTAACCGCCGTTGATGGCCGCAGCCGTCACGAGGCGAATCATCTTATGCAGGGCGATGCCACGCTCAGCCACGCCGTTGATGTCCTTCTTGGCGAAATGCCAGTACATGTCGGCATCGATGAGACGGAAGATAATAGTCTTGTCGCCCACAAGTGCCTGGTCGTGGCTCTCGCAGTAGGAGATGGTCTTCTCGTCCGGGCGGCGGTTCTTCACCTCCCAGAAAATGCTCGAGGGCTTCCAGTTCTCGTCACTCTGCTCCTTGATGGTCTTGATCCAGTAGTCGGGGATGTTCATAGCCATACGATAGTCGAAGCCGAAGCCGCCGTCATCGAACTTAGCAGCCAGGCCAGGCATACCCGAGACCTCCTCGGCAATGGTGATGGCGTTGGGGTTCACCTCATGGATGAGGCAGTTGGCCAAAGTGAGGTAGCAGATGGCGTTATCGTCCTGATGACCGTTGAAGTAGTCGGCATAGTTGCAGAAAGCCTCCCCCAGACCGTGGCTGTAGTAGAGCATCGACGTGACACCATCGAAGCGGAAACCGTCGAAGCGGAACTCCTCTAACCAGTACTTACAGTTAGAGAGCAGGAAGTGGACGACATCGTCCTTGCCATAGTCAAAGCAGAGCGAGTCCCATGCCGGATGCTCGTGGCGGTCGCCAGGATAAAAAAACTGGTTGGGGTCGCCACAGAGATTACCTAACCCCTCCACCTCGTTCTTCACAGCATGACTGTGCACAATGTCCATGATCACCGCGATACCCAGACGGTGAGCCTCGTCGATAAGACCCTTCAGCTCCTCAGGCGTGCCAAAGCGGCTGCTGGGAGCAAAAAACGAGCTGACATGATAGCCGAAAGAACCATAGTAGGGATGCTCCTGGATCGCCATCACCTGAATGCAGTTGTAGCCCGCCTTCGCCACACGCGGCAGCACGTTGTCCTTGAACTCAGTGTACGTACCCACCTTCTCCGCATCCTGACCCATGCCCACATGGCACTCGTAAATCAGCAGCGGGTTCTTCTTGGGTTTGAAGCCGGCCTTCTTCCAGACATATGGCACCGCGGGGTTCCACACCTGGGCGGAGAATATCTTCGTCTCCTCGTCCTGCACCACACGGCGGCACCAGGCAGGTATACGCTCACCCTCGCCGCCTCTCCATCTCACCTTCATCTTGTAGAGCTGCCCGTGCTTCAGGTCCCTCTCCTTCAGCTTCAGCTCCCAGTTGCCGGTGCCCTCGATGCGCTTCAACTTGTACCTCTCGTCCTCCTTCCAGTCGTTAAACTCACCGATAAGGAAAATCTCAGTCGCATTCGGAGCCCACTCACGGAACACCCATCCGCGACCCAGCTTGTGAAGACCAAACCAGAGGTGGCCGCTCGCAAACTCGCCAAGCGACTTCCTGCCGCCACGGGTCAGCTGGTTCAGTTTCCATACCGCGTGGTCGTGGCGGCCCCTGATGGCACCCTCAAAAGGTTCGAGCCACGGATCATTCTGCACAAGCCCGATGTGCTTCGGAGCATCGGGGACGGACGCTTTCATCGTCACTTTCTTAGTCGTCTCTTTCATATAAAAATCATGTTTTGTTTAAAAAGGTATTTCGTGCAAAGATACAGAAACTATGGCTAACTGCAATGCTTCTACCCAATAATTTAAATATTGTTTAGAATTACACCATCCCGCCTCGGACTTTGAACCGTTTTCTCTCATAGAAAAAGCCGTTCTTTCCATTCGAATAAGCCGTTCTTTCGATGGGAAAAAGCCGTTCTTTCCATGAGAGAAAGCCGTTCTTTCTCCTATCTGTAGTTCTCCAGTCCGGTCTTAAGGAAGTCTACGTAGGCAGCGACATCCTCGTCGTAGGAACGCAAGCCGTTGAGGGGCTTTCCCGTGGCGGGGTCGAGCAGGAGGTAGAAGGGCTGGGTGTTGGCCCCAATCTTCACACGTTCTAAGTAGCTCCACTTGTCGCCTACGGTACGCAGCGTTCGCTTCTGCCCGCTCTCCTCCACCTCAATGGGCTGAGACAAGGGGGTCTTGTCGTCGACGAAGAGCGAGATGAGCACATACTTGTCATTGATGAGCTGCTGCACCTCGGGGTCTGTCCAGACGGCGGCCTCCATCTTCCGGCAGTTCACACAGCCGAAGCCGGTGAAGTCGACCATCACGGGTTTACCCTCGGCACGTGCGACGGCCATACCCTGGTCGTAGTCGGTGAAGCGAGCCTCGACGGCACCGTCATAGAGATTGAAGTCCTGGGTGTTCATAGGCGGGGCGAAGGCCGAGATGGCGTGAAGCGGTGCTCCCCAGAGGCCGGGAATCATGTAGACGGTGAAGGCCAGCGAGATGAGGCCGAGGAAAAACTTCGTAACGTTGGTGCGGCCCAGCGTCGATGTATTGGTGTCGTAGTCTATCATGTCATCGTGAGGGAACTTCAGCCAGCCGAGCAGATAGACACCAAGGAGGCCGAAGATGACAATCCACAGCGAGAGGAACACCTCGCGGTCAAGCAGATGCCAACCGTAGGCCATATCGGCCACGGAGAAGAATTTCAGCGCAAAGGCCAGCTCGATGAAGCCCAGCACAACCTTCACGGTGTTCATCCAGCCGCCCGACTTCGGAGCCTGCTTCATCAGCGTGGGGAACATGGCGAAAAGCGCAAACGGGATGGCCAAGGCGATGGCGAAGCCCAACATTCCGATAGTAGGAGCCAGCAGCTCGCCTTGCGTAGAGACGGCCACGAGCAGGAAACCGATGATGGGGCCCGTACAAGAGAACGACACCAGCGCCAGGGTGAAGGCCATGAGGAAGATGGAGAGCAGGCCGGTAGTCTTTTCCGACTTTTGGTCTATCTTGTTCGACCACGATGTGGGCAATGTCAGCTCGAAGGCTCCGAAGAAGGAGGCGGCGAAGAGCACCAGCAGCAGGGCGAAGAAGATGTTGAACACGGCGTTGGTTGAAAGGGCGTTGAGAGCCGAGGCTCCAAAGAGCAAGGTCACCAGCAGCCCCAGCAGCACGTAGATAACGACAATACTTAAGCCGTAGATAATGGCCTCGCGTATAGCCCTGCCGCGCTCCTTGTTACGCTTCAGGAAGAAAGAGACGGTCATCGGGATAATGGGCCACACGCAGGGAGTGAGGATGGCCAGGAAACCGCCGAGGAGTCCCGTCAGGAAGATGAACCAGAGAGAGGATGAAGACCCTCCCCCAGCCCCTCCCTGTGAGGGAGGGGAGAAGTTACTAAGTTCATTGATGATGGGGGACCAAAGAGCAGACCCCACCCCTGACCCCTCCCCTGCGAGGGGAGGAGAAGAGATAGAATCCTTGTCAGCCTCTTCAGTGGAAAAAGAATTGTCTTCAGCGGAAGAAGGATTGTCGCTAATAGAAGAAGAATTGTCTTCAATGGAAGAGGATTCCTTGTTACTCTTTTCGTCAGCATAGGTATCTACCCCCTTCCCTGCAGGGAGGGGTTGGGGGAGGGTCTTTTGTTCCTTGAACTCAACGGTCGACGGCGGCAGACACATCTTGTCATTGCAGGCCCCGTACTCCAGATAGCAGTCAATGGAGTACTTCGGCTTGGTGAACTTCACCTTCTGCACGAAGGCACCCTGCAGCTCGAAGAAACGCAGCGTCATGCCGAACATCTCGTCGTACTGTTCCGTCACCTTTCCCCGAGGTGTCAGCTTGCCCACGGTCTCCACGCCGTCCATCGCCGTGACGTTAAACGTGGCACGTGTCGGCCCGTCGTCGCCAATATCGGTGCTGTAGATGTGCCATCCCGGGTCTATCTTTGCCGAGAACACAATCTCACCAGTGCCGTCATTCTTCGTGTCGAGCTTGGTGGTGAACTTCACCGGCTCCGCCATCTGCGCCTGAGCAACGAGGGCTGTAATGGCAAAGATGAACTGTAACAAAAACCGTCTCATGTCTACGTCTGTCGTTTATTTGCACTCGCCGTCTCCGTAGATGAAGCTTTGGGCGTTGCTGGTGTAGTCGAAGATTTCTTCAGGACGGAAGAAACGGCAAAGCTCAATGGCGGCGTTCTCCACGGAGTCGGAGGCGTGGACAATGTTCTGCTGGTTGCTCATCGAGTAATCGCCACGGATAGTTCCAGGAGCAGCTTCACGACCGTTGGTAGGGCCAGCCATCTGCCTCACCACCTTCACAGCCTCCACGCCGCTCAGAGCCATAGCGACCACAGGCGAGGCCTGCATGGATGCCTGCAAGGAGGGGAAGAAGGGCTTGTCGACTAAGTGGGCATAGTGCTCACGAAGAATCTCGTCGCTGAGCTGCATCATCTTCATTCCCGAGATGCGCAGGCCACGGCGCTCAAAACGGTTAATGACTTCTCCAATCAGCTGGCGGTGTACGCAGCCAGGCTTCAGTAATACTAATGTTGTCTCCATAGTAAATAAAAGGTTTTTTAGAGGTAAATAATTATGATAACACTTGATTGTTGCTTGTTGTCTTGATATGTATGTCGCGCTGTGGGAACGGAATCTGGATGCCGTTCTCGCCGAGCGTGTCGTAGATACACTTCAGCACGTCGCTGACGACGTAGATCTTCTTCACGGCATCGGCCCAGACGAAAAGCTTGAAGTCGACGCTGGAGTCGTTCATGGCCGTCATCACAGCCTTGGCCTTCTTTGCCGGGTCTACCCATTTGTGGTGCAGGTGGTTCACGGCATCTTCAACTACCTGGATTACCTGTTTCAGGTTCGAGCCGTAGGCCACGCCGAAGGGAATGGCAGCCAGTATGTAACCGTGGTTGCGGGTCAGGTTCTTGTAGTTCTTGGAGAAGAGCTGGCTGTTCTGGAAGGTGATGACCTCGCCGTAGAGCGATTGTACGACGGTGGAGGTATAGCTGATACTGGCCACACGGCCCATCGTGCCGTCGACCTCTATCCAGTCGCCCACTTTTATTCGGCCAGCCATGAGGGTAGCTCCGTAGTAGATATTCTCGATAATGTCCTTCAAGGCGAAGCCGACACCTGTAGACAGACCGCCTCCGAGTGCCATCAGCCAGTAAACACTAACGTCAAGCAGCGAGAGTGAGATGAGCAGCCATGCACCCCAGACGAGCACCTGGATGACGTTGCGGCCCATCACCTCACGGCTGGCGGCGGTGGTGGGATCCTGCGACTGGAAGTGCAGGCGCATGAATGACAGTATGGTGTTGGAGACGTAGGCAAAGAAGAACCACAGGCAGATGACCATCGACACCTTCAGAATGCTCACCTTCAGGTTCACCATGTGAATGAAGTCATCCTTGAATATCTGCCAGCAGAGGTCGCTCATGTTAAACACTCCGGCGGCCCAGTAAATGCTGAGCATGACCGAGCCCACTCCCGCCACAGGCAGCACTACTTTATATAATAGGAGGTAGAACCACGACTGCGTGATGGGCTTAGAGTCGTAGCCGTGGCGCTCGCCGTAGAGCTTCAGATACTGTATGAGGCAAGTGATGGTAAGTATGCACGTGAGCTGCATGATCCACCAGATGAGTATCTGCACGGCCAGCAGCGTGTAGCCTATCCACGAGCAGACAAGCGAAATGACGAATATGGCCTGTGTGAGGTAGGTGTAGAACATGTCCGAGCGGGGCACGTTCTTGTTGTGGCGGCGGATGACGCTCCATTGCCACAGTGCACTAAGCAACAGTATGGGCGGGAAGATGATGTTCACCAACTCCCTCGGGATGAGCACGATACGGAAGGCGATGACCAGGAAGCCGACCACCAGCAGCGGCGTATAGATAAGGAAGGCAGAGCGTATCTGGTCGCCATTGACACGCAGCAGCAGCGAGATGAGAATGACGCTCAGCAGCCACGCATACTCGATGAGCAGCGACGAGGCCATCATGTAGAAGTTCTGGTCGAGCGTGGCCTGCAGCACAGCCATGATGGCGGCAAAGGTGATGGTGGTTGTCGTCATGATGATGCACGACCGCTTTTTGAGGAACTCCTTAGTGTGGAAGCGGCGGGGCATGAGGCGGAACACCAGCTGATTCAACAGCACGGCCACGATGATGTAGAACACAATCATGGCAAACAGCCGCAGGATGACCGTGCTGTCCCAGTCGCTCTGCTGCTTCGAGGGCTCATACTTGTCGGCAAGCGTCTCCTTGGCCTCTTTCCACTTTGTGCCGAAGTTCTTCAGGACGGTGAAGTAGTTCTGCCCGCCGTTCATGAAGATACTGGTCTGAATGTCGCCGTAGCGCTTGTTGGCATAGTCGTTCAGATTCTTCAGCCTTCGCTCGGCCATCTCGTAGAAGTCCACGTAGCGGTTCACCTGCTGCCGGCCCTCGTCAAGCGTGTTGCGTATGCTCGTTGCCAGCGTAAGGCAAACGGCACGGTCGGTGCGCGCCTCCTCTGAGAGCATGTCCAAACGGATGCCCTGCAGGGTGACGATGAGGCTGTCGTACTTCGAGATGTCGGCATCAGCGGTGGCCAGATAGGTCTTGAAGGGCAGCTGCTGGCGCATAAACTCATGGTACTGCTCCGTGGCCTCATGACAGGCGTAGGTCAGGTCGAACACATAGTTCTGCTTCTGCGAGTAGAGCATCAGGGCGTTCTGCCCACAGCGCCGCAACGTCTCACGCAGCTGGCTCACAATGACTTGTGTCTCCTCGCTGCGCCGCTCCGCCTCGTCAATATATTCCTGGTAGTTCTCCGTCAGCTCGCCGCGCAGCACCTTCAGCGTCCTGTCTAAGTCGCGCTCCTTCAGTACCGCGTGGCTGGCACAGCAGACAGCCAGCAACAATATTATCGTCAGTAGTTTCTTCATCTTCAATCCTCCTCTTTCCTGTAGTATTTCCTTTCGCCGTCGCTGAACCGCAGGATGAGCGTGTCGCGGCGCAGGCGGACGAAGTCGGCAGTATCGGAACCGATAACGGTGACGGTACCGGCTGTATCGCGCTTCACCTCCGAGAGCACAAGACGGCCGTTGAAGAGGGCCCAGCGGCCATAGTTCTTTGCACGTGGCCAGACCACAGGCGACTGTTCCTCGGTCTGACGGGCACGGCCGCCCATAGAGAACATCTCGCCAGAGAGCTTTAGCATCATACTATACTCCCGTTTCTCCTCCAGCATCTTCTGTAGCCGAGAGGGCAGCGGCCCCTCGCCTATACGGCGGCGCAGACGGGGAGTGACCTCATAGCACCACTGGCCGGCAAGTTTCTCCGTCACGATGACACATCTGGCAGTGGCGTACTTCTGTGGCACCACCATCAACGAGTCTGTGATGCTGTCGGCAGCACACTCCGCAATACTGTCAGCAACGCAATCTCCAATCACGATGGCCACGTTGTCGCCCACCTCAGGTCGTCCGAACACCTGCCGGCTTTGCAGCGCGTCAAGGATGTCCACCGTGTCGGGGTCGGCCCCACGGTAGGGCAGTCTCAAGAACACCAGTATCGAGTCGCTGCTGCCCGCTGCAGTCAGCGCATAGATGGTGCTGTCGCCCGGTGCAGCCAACGGGTTGTCCTCAGCTAAAGGAGTCTGAACGGATCTGCCGTCCCCATTATCGCTCCTGCCGCAGCCGACAGCCATCAGCAGTACTACAACCAGGGCGAGCAAGGCCATACTTATATCAAGCACATAGCGTCTCATAAGTTCTTCTGTTTAATGTCTTCTGTAATCTGAAAGCTCCCGCAATTCCAAAATACGCTGCAAAAGTAAAAAAAAAGGACGAGAACACCAAGCATTTCGCCCATAAATTATGTAAAACCTTTTCTCTTTGTCCGACGACGACAGGAGAAACTCCCGTAACGGTCGGGAGAAAGAACGGCTTTTTCCGATAGAAAGAACGGCTTATTCTGGTGGAAAGAACGGCTTATTCTCAAGGAAAGAACGGCTTATTCTCCGTATGGTCATTGTTTATAGTTTATCCGCTGTGTGGGTAGCAAAATAATGTAAAAGTTAATGCAAAAGAATAAAAATATGGCCAAATAATGTGATTTTTGGTATAAATTATGTAATTTTGCACCCCAAATACCAAAATTGTAAATTGTCAAATAGTTAAACAACATAGATGGACAACGAGCTAAGAACACCTGATTACATCTTTGAATCAAGCTGGGAAGTGTGCAATAAAGTGGGCGGCATCTACACCGTGCTTTCATCACGTGCCAAGACGCTGCAAGAGAAATTCAACGACCGCATCATCTTCATCGGACCGGACTTCTGGAAGAGCGACTCCCAGGAGAAGGAGAGCCCCTACTTCCGCGAGGACAAGAAGCTCCTCGCCCAGTGGCAGTGGGAGGCCAAGGAGCAGGGACTGCGTATACGTGTAGGCCGGTGGACCATCCCCGGAGAGCCCATTGCCGTGCTTGTAGACTTCAAGCCCTTCTTTGAACAGAAGAACGACATCTACGCCTGGGCATGGGAGAACTACGGAGTAGACTCACTCCACGCCTATGGCGACTACGACGAGGCATCGATGTTCTCATGGGCAGCAGGAAAGGTGGTGGAGAGCCTGTATCATTTCATAAGTAATAAAGGAGAAATGACAAATGACAAATATGATTACCTTCAAGCGCAGCCCTCTGTTCCTGAAAGTAATCATATTTCTCATTTATCACCTGTCATTTCTCAACTCAAGGCCGTCTATCACGCCAACGAGTGGATGTGCGGCCTCGGCGCACTCTATATAAATAAGGTGCTGCCCCAGATGGGCACCATCTTCACCACCCACGCCACGAGCATCGGACGCTCCATAGCCGGAAACATGAAACCCCTCTACGACTACCTCTTCGCCTACAACGGCGACCAGATGGCCGGCGAGCTGAACATGGAGTCGAAGCACTCCATAGAGAAGCAGACGGCCCACCACGTGGACTGCTTCACCACCGTCAGCGACATTACCGCCAACGAGTGCATGGAGCTGCTCGACAAGAAGGTCGACGTGGTGCTGCCCAACGGATTCGACAACAGTTTCGTGCCCCACGGCGGAACCTTCACCCGCAAGCGCAAGCTGGCACGCCGCCGACTGCTCGAAGTGGCCAACGCCTTGATGGGCGAGCAGCTGAAGGACGAGGAGACGCTCATCGTCTCTACCTCAGGCCGCTACGAGTTCCGCAACAAGGGTATCGACGTCTTCATCGAGGCTATGAACCGCCTGCTGCGCGACCGAGACCTGAAGAAGAAGGTCGTCGCCTTCATCGAAGTGCCCGGATGGGTGGGCGAGCCGAGGGAGGATTTGCAGGAGAGACTGCAACCCACCCCCAACCCCTCCCAAGGGGAGGGGAGGTCAAATACTTCTTCAGCCAACAATTCTGATAGCAAAACTAATCAATCTCCCCTCCCCTCTGGAGGCGCTGGGGGTGGGTTGGAGGTTCCCATGATTACCCACTGGCTCCACAACATGGGTCACGACAACGTGCTTAACATGCTGAAGTACTACGACATGCACAACCGCCCCGAAGACCAGGTGAAGGTCATCTTCCTGCCCTGCTACCTCGACGGCAAGGACGGCATACTCAACCTCTCGTACTACGACGTCATACTCGGCAACGACCTCTGCGTCTACCCCTCCTACTACGAGCCGTGGGGCTACACCCCGCTCGAGGCCGTCGCCTTCCATGTGCCCTGCATCACCACCGACCTCGCCGGCTTTGGACTCTGGGTGAACAAGGAGCTGGGACACGACGGCGAGATTACCGACGGCGTTAAGGTCATCCACCGCACAGACTACAACTACTCTGAGGTGGCCGACTACATCAAGGACACCGTAGCCCTCTACTCGCGCATGACCAAAAAAGAGACCGATGCCTGCCGTAAGAAAGCCGAGGCACTGTCGAAGCACGCCCTCTGGAGCGAGTTCATCAAATACTATTACGAGGCCTACGACATCGCACTGCGCAAAGTAGAGGAACGGGGGTTGCAAAACAATTTATATCAATAATTGGCTGACTTAGAATAAAATAGTTATAGGTTTTTTCTCATAATTGATTTATTTTGAGTAATTTTGCCGCCGAATTTAAAAAAACTTTTAAGGTATAAATAACTTATGAAGATTAAAGCAGACTATGTGAACGCTCCGCAATGGAAGGAGCTGACCGTGAAATCGAGTCTCCCCGAAGAGCTGAAGTGCCTCGACGAGATTGCCCATAACCTGTGGTGGGTGTGGAACTATGAGGCCCGCGACCTGTTCCGCGACTTGGACCCCGAACTTTATCATGACGTGAAGCATAATCCCGTGATGCTGCTGGAGCGCCTGAGCCTCACCCGCAAGGAGGCCATCGTGAAGGACAAGGTGCTGATGAAGCGCATCAAGGAGGTGTACAAGCTGTTCCGCAACTATATGGACGTGGAACCCGACAAGAAGCGTCCCTCCGTGGCCTACTTCTCGATGGAGTACGGCATGCACTCGGCCCTGAAGATCTACTCGGGCGGTCTGGGCATGCTGGCTGGCGACTACCTGAAGGAGGCTTCCGACTCTAACGTCGACATGTGCGCCGTAGGTTTCCTCTATCGTTTCGGATACTTCACCCAGAGCCTGTCGATGGACGGACAGCAGATAGCCAACTACGAGGCACAGAACTTCACCACGCTGCCCATCGAGCGCCAGTTAGACAATGACGGCAACCCGATGGTGGTCGAGGTGCCCTACATGAATTATATGGTACACGCATGTGTATGGCGTGTCAACGTAGGCCGTATCAAGCTCTACCTGCTCGACACCGACAACGAGATGAACTCCGACTTCGACAAGCCCATCACCCACAGCCTCTACGGTGGCGACTGGGAGAACCGCCTGAAGCAGGAGATACTGCTCGGCATCGGCGGCGTGCTGACCCTGAAGAAGCTGGGCATCAAGAAGCAGATATACCACTGCAACGAAGGCCACGCCGCACTCTGCAACCTGCAGCGCCTCTGCGACTACATCGAGGAGGAGCATCTCTCCTTCAACCAGGCCATGGAGCTGGTGCGTGCCAGCGGCCTCTACACCGTTCACACACCCGTGCCCGCCGGCCACGACTACTTCGACGAGGGTCTCTTCGGCAAGTACATGGGCGGCTATCCCCAGCGCCTGGGCATCACGTGGGATGAGTTTATCGGCATGGGACGTACCAACCCCGACGACAAGGGCGAGAAGTTCTGCATGTCGACCTTTGCCTGCAACACCTGCCAGGAGGTCAACGGCGTCAGCTGGCTCCACGGCAAGGTATCGCAGAAGATGTTCTCCGGCATCTGGCAGGGCTACTACCCCGAGGAGAACCACGTGGGCTACGTCACCAACGGCGTACACTTCCCCACCTGGTGTGCTACGGAGTGGCGCAAGCTCTATGCCAAGTATTTTGACAAGAACTTCATGTTCGACCAGTCGAACGAGGAGATATGGCATGGCATCTACAACTGTCCCGATGAGGAAATCTGGGAGACCCGCAAAGCCCTCCGCAAAAAGCTGTTCGACTACATCAAGGAGCAGTTCCGCGAGACATGGCTCAAGAACCAGGGCGACCCCTCACGCGTGCTCGGCCTCATACAGAGCTTCAATGCCGACGCGCTGGTCATCGGCTTCTGCCGCCGCTTCGCCACCTACAAGCGAGCCCACCTGCTGTTCACCGACCTGGAGCGTCTGAAGAGAATCGTGAACAACCCCGAGCGCCCCGTCGTATTCCTCTTTGCAGGAAAGGCACACCCCGCCGACGGAGCCGGACAGGGACTGATTAAGAAAATATTCGAGATTTCACAGCAGCCCGACTTCCTGGGCAAGATCATCTTCCTCGAGGACTACGACTTCCTGCTGGCCCGCCGTCTCGTCTCAGGCGTCGACATCTGGATGAACACCCCGACACGCCCCCTCGAGGCCTCCGGCACCAGCGGCGAGAAGGCCGAGATGAACGGCGTGGTGAACCTCTCCGTGAAGGACGGCTGGTGGCTCGAGGGCTACCGCGAGGGTGCCGGATGGGCACTCACCGAGCATCGCACCTACGACAATCAGGCCTATCAGGACCAGCTCGACGCCGCCACCATCTACTCCCTGCTCGAGAACGAAATCATACCCCTTTACTTCAAGAAAGACAAGAAGGGCATCTCGAAGGACTGGATAAAGGTCATCAAGAACAGCATCGCCCAGATTGCACCCCACTACACCATGAAGCGCCAGCTGGACGACTACTACTCCAAGTTCTACGAGAAGGAAGCCAAGCGCTTCAAGCAGATTTCCAAGGACAGCTACCGCCTGGCCAAGGACATCGCCCAGTGGAAGGAGACCGTGGCCGAGCGCTGGGACGGCATCCGCGTGGTAAGCACCGAGTGGAACATCCCCGCTACCGGCTTAGAGACGGGCACGAAGTACACCCTGCGCTACGTCATCGACGAGCAGGGACTCGACGATGCCGTCGCCCTGGAAAAAGTGAATGTCTACACCGACAAGAAGGGCGAGGAGCACATCTTCAGCATTGAGCCGCTGAATATGGTCAAGCGCGAGGGCAACAACTACACCTTCGAGGCCGAGCTGGCACCCACACAGGCAGGCATCTACAGGAGCGCCGTCCGCATGTACCCGAAGAACAAGAACCTGCCCCACCGTCAGGACTTCTGCTACGTGAAGTGGCTCGAACTGCCCAGCAATATTTAAGCATAAAAGCGGTAAAAGCGGCAAAGCGTCAAATGCGCCTTTACGCAGAAATAAAGGGGATTCGCGTGGTTTTACTACGCAAATCCCCTTTAGGTATACTTAGGAGTTAGAAGTTAGAAGTTAGCAGTTAGGAGTTGCAGCGGTAGCAAATTCTTCACTCTTCACTTTTCACTCTTCACTTTTCACTTAATCACCCTTCACTGTTGTTGTTGTCGTCGGTGTTGTCATCACTGTCGTCCTCGCCAACGGTGTAGTCCACGAGCTGGCCATCCACGACCTTCTTGGGCGTGCCGTAGCGGTCTAAGATCATGTTCTGCTTGAACGAGACCAGCTTCTTCATCGTCGGTGCTGTGATGCGGTCCAGCTCGGCGTGCTCGGGGGCAAAGCGGATGTGGACGCCCTTCACGTAGTCGTTGATGTTGTAGCCCACAGGGCTCTCGGCACCCTTCGACTCCAGCGTTGCATGGAA
>JAGCNO010000111.1 GCA_017645905.1 Prevotella sp.
AAACATCAGCTACATTCTGCGGTTAGTGCAGGAATATCATGACACGAACTGTCAGGACAAGATTCTCATCTTGAAGATAAGAAAGCTGGTGGAGGCCAGCCCAGACATGTACGACAAGCGGGAGCTGATTGAGAAGTTCATTGAGCGCATGTCGCCAAAGAAGGGCGGCAGCGTGGAAGACGAATGGGAGCTGTTCGTGGCTCAGGAGAAGCAGCGCCAACTGAGGGCCATCATCGAGGAGGAACACCTGAAAGCCGCAGAGACCGAGGAGTTTATGGAGCGGGCCTTCGCCGAAGGATACGTTGCGGAGACCGGCACAGGCATTGCCCGCATACTGCCGCCGTCGAACCCCTTCCTGCCGGAAAGCGGAGAGAAGAAGCAGGTGGTGATAGAGAAGCTGAAGGATTTCCTCAACCGCTTCTCTAACATGCTGAGCGACGACCGTGCCGGACTGGACTACTACAGGACACGCAAGATAGACAGCGTGGAGGCCGACCAGGACGTGCGCAACCTGCTGTTCAACCGCTTGCAGATAGATGCAACAACGACAGACTATGAACTGCAACGCGAAGTGATAGAGGCTTACGGCGAACGCTATCCCGGCATGACGGTAAGAGACTGGCAGCACATCGTCCAGGACTATGCCAGCATGGTAAGAGAGGCTTGTCAGGTCAAGAACCTTACTACAGACTATCCGATGGCTGCCGAAGATTCGCATGTCAGGAGTGAAAGGGAATGAAAGGGAGTGAAAGGGACGATAGTCTCGAACTCCATTTGGGAACAGAAAGTAACGTCCCTTTTACTTCAACTTTCGTTTGCAGAAGTTAAATCAGTTAAATAAAGTTATATTATAGATATTGGATATTGCCGGTATCATATAATATTTGTACCTTTGCAGCCGCAAAAGTGGTATTGCGCTGGCCAAAGGCTATCAATATGCTGAAAAAGAGCGGTTTAGGTTTTGCACCAACGAAGCAAAACACCCTGATAAAGGACTAGACTGCATCTCTTTTTAAGTGTGTTTGTTGTCTGCGCCTTGCAAGATAGCACTTAAAAAGCAAAACTTACACATTATTTTATATTATTACATTAATTCAAAAAACTGAAATGCCAGGATTGATTGGAAAAAAAATCGGAATGACATCCGTTTTCAGTGAGGGTAAGAATGTACCCTGTACTGTTATCGAATGTGGTCCTTGTGTCGTGACACAGGTCAAGACTGTCGAGAAGGATGGCTACAAGGCTGTTCAGCTGGGTTTTGGCGAGGCAAAGGAGAAGAACACTTCGAAGCCCATGATGGGTGTGTTCAAGAAGGCCGGCACAACACCAAAGGCCCACTTGGCCGAGTTCAAGTTTGATGAGGACTACAATCTGGGTGACACCATCACGGTGGAGCTCTTCGCCGATGCTGAGTTCGTCGATGTAGTAGGTACCTCAAAAGGTAAGGGATTCCAAGGCGTTGTGAAGCGCCACGGCTTCGCTGGAGTAGGGCAGAGCACCCACGGTCAGGACGACCGTCTGCGCAAGCCCGGTTCTATCGGTGCATGTTCGTATCCCGCTCAGGTGTTCAAGGGAATGCGCATGGGTGGCCAGATGGGTGGCGACCGCGTGACAACCCAGAACCTGAGAGTGTTAAAGGTCATCCCCGAGCACAACCTGCTCCTCATCAAGGGCAGCGTCGCCGGATGCAAAGGTTCAACCCTCTTAATCAAGAAGTAAGCTATGGAACTGAACGTATTGAAGACAAACGGTCAGCCTGCCGGTAGGAAGGTGACCCTGAATGAGGCTATCTTCGGGATTGAGCCCAATGATCATGTGATTTATCTGGACGTGAAGCAGTACATGGCCAACCAGCGCCAGGGTAACGCCAAGAGCAAGGAGCGCAGCGAAATCAGCGGCTCTACTCGTAAGCTCGGACGCCAGAAGGGTGGTGGCGGCGCACGTCACGGTGACATCAACTCGCCCCTGCTGCGTGGTGGTGGCCGCGTGTTCGGTCCGAAGCCCCGCGACTACTCGTTCAAGCTGAACAAGAAGGTGAAGCAGCTCGCTCGCAAGTCGGCCCTGACCTATAAGGCTCAGGAGGACGGAATCATCATGCTTGAGGACTTCAGCTTCGATGCCCCGAAGACAAAAGAAATGGTAAATATTGCTAAAAATCTTAAAGTCGACGGTAAGAAGCTTCTCTTCCTTTTGCCAGATGCAAATAAAAATGTATATTTGTCGGCTCGTAACCTGCAGAAGGCAGAGGTTCTCGAGGCAGCAAAGGTGAATACATACAAGATTCTGGATGCCGACGTACTCGTCATCACTGAGAAGTCGCTGGAGGTAATCAACGGCATTCTGGGCTAAGCTAAATCGTAAATAGGTAAACCATTAATTGTAAACAGACATGGCATTTATCATCAAACCACTGGTCACTGAGAAGATGACCAAGATTACGGAGAAGCGCCCCAATGTGTATGGCTTCATCGTCCGCCCCGATGCCAACAAGGTAGAAATCAAGGAGGAGGTCGAGAAGACCTTCAACGTGACTGTCGAGGACGTGAACACCGTACGCTATGCCGGAAAGCGCAGCCGCCGCTATACCAAGGCTGGCCTCGTGAAAGGGCATAAGAGCGCATTTAAGAAAGCTATCGTCACTCTGAAGCAGGGTGAGGAAATTGATATTTACAGCAATATTGAAATATAAGAAATGGCAGTACGTAAATTAAAGCCCGTAACTCCGGGTCAAAGACACAAGATTATTGGCACGTTCGAGGATATTACTGCATCCGTGCCAGAGAAGTCTCTCGT
>JAGCNO010000112.1 GCA_017645905.1 Prevotella sp.
TACCACGTGAAGGAGCAGGGCGACGTGAAGGCCGTGGCCGACTGCGTCAAGGGACTGCCCTTCGACCAGTGGGCTGAGAAGCTGCGCACCACCTTCAACGGCGACAGCATCATCCGCATCCGTGTCGAGAAGGGAATCTTCAAAGAGGGTGACAATGCCCTCGTCGACAGCATCGTGTTCAAGAAGGACACCATCGTGAAGCACCTTAAGGACTATCCCATCGATGCCGTCTACGGCAAAATCCTCAAGAAAGGTCCCGAGGACTACACCGACGTTCGTGGCCTCGTCGTGGCCGACCTTCAGGAGGAGCTGGAGAAGGCATGGGTTGCTGACCTGCGCCGCCGCTACACCTGGACGGTAGACGACGCTGTACTCAAAACAGTAAACCAGCATGAGTAAGAAGCTAATCATATTTCTCATTTTTCAATTATCATTTGTCCTTTCGCACGCTCAGGTGGTCGACGAGGTGGTCTGGGTAGTCGGTGACGAGGCTATCCTGCGTAGCGACATTGAGGTGACACGCATACAGGCCGCTATGGAAGGTGTGAAGTGGTCGGGCGACCCCGACTGTGCCATCCCTGAGCAGATAGCCGTGCAGAAGCTGTTCCTCCATCAGGCTGCTATTGACAGTATCGATAAGGACGTCACCGAGGCCGATATCACCGCCCAGCTCGACACCCGCATCAACTACATGATAGAGCAGATTGGCTCTCGAGAGAAGTTGGAGGAGTATCGTCGGCAGAGCATCACCCAGATTAAGCAGGCCATGCACGACGACCTTCGCGACCAGATGCTCATCCAGAAGATGAAGCAAAAGCTGGTCAGCGACATCACCGTCACCCCTGCCGAGGTGCGCCGTTACTTCAAGGATGTGCCCCAGGACAGCATCCCCTTTGTGCCCACCGAGGTAGAGGTGCAGATTATTACCCAGACACCGAAGATTTCCATTGAAGAAATCAACCGTGTGAAGGACGAGCTGCGCGAGTATACCGACCGCATCAACCGTGGCGAGACCTCGTTCCAGACGCTGGCACGCCTTTACAGCGAAGACCCCATCTCCCGCCGTCAGGGAGGAGAGCTCGACTATACCGGCCGTGCTATCCTTGACCCCGCCTTTGCTGCCGTGGCCTTCAACCTCACCGACCCGAAGGTTATCTCGAAGGTCGTAGAGTCGGAGTTCGGCTTCCACATCATACAGCTTATCGACAAGCGTGGCGACAAGATTAAGGTGCGCCACATCTTGCGTAAGCCTGTGGTCAGCGATTCAGCTATCAACGCTACTATCCTTCGCTTAGACACCATCGCCACCTCCATCCGAAAGGAGCAGATGCCCGAGGTGCTGAAGGGCTTTTTCCTCGGCGACAAGTTCACCTTCGAGGACGGCGTGTCGTTCTTCTCTGACGACAAGGACACACGCAACAACCGCGGACTGATGTCGACAGACCCCATGCAGACGGGACGGCAGACCTCTCGCTTCCGTCTGCAGGATTTGCCGCCGGAAGTGGCACGTGCTGTCGATACCCTCCAGATAGGGCAGATTTCACGTCCTTTCTCCATGGTCAATAAATCGGGAAAGACCGTCTGCGTCATTGCCAAACTGAAGAACCGCATCGAAGGCCATAAGGCGTCAGTCACCGAGGACTTCCAGGTGATGAAGGAGGTGGTCATGGAGAAACGTCGCGCCAAGAAGCTTCACGACTGGGTGGTTGACAAGATTAAGAAGACCTACGTCCGCATTGGCGACGAGTTCAAAGACTGCCAGTTTGAATATGAAGGGTGGGTCAGGTAGCGGGCTACGCCCTAGTGAAGAGTGAAGAGTGAAAAGTGAACAGTGAAAGAAATTCAACAGGACGGTTATTATGGATAGTGCTTATGGCACTATTCATTATTCACTGTTCACTATTCACTAACGCAAAGCGCGACAAGAAGCGCGTCTACCTCATCCACAGCGATGAGCTGCGCTACGACCGCTGGCGCAACAACGACGCCCAGGTGCTCACCGGCCACGTACACTTCGAGCACGACGGCGCCCACCTCTATTGTGATAGCGCCAACTTCTTTGAGGGAAGCAACAGCTTTGAGGCATGGTACCACGTGCGCATGGTGCAGGGCGACACCCTCTCCCTGACCAGTGACTACGGCTACTACGACGGTGACAACAAGTTCATCGAGGCGAAAATTCTTGACCCCCAAACCACCAAACGACCAAACGACCAAACCACCAAGAAGGTCGTCCTCCGCAACCGCACCACCACTCTCTACACCGACCAGCTCTACTTTGACCGCTTAGAGAACAAGGGCTATTACGACACCGGCGGCCGTCTTGTGGACAATACCACCACGCTCACCAGCTATCTCGGCGAGTACCACACCGATACGAAGGATGCCTTCTTCAGCGACAATGTGAAGATGGTCGACAAGAAGTTCGAGCTTACCACCGATTCCCTCTACTACAACACCGCCACCCATCAGGCCCACATCGTAGGCCCTTCCGACATCATCAGTGGTCGCAGCCACATCTACTCCGAGCAGGGCTATTACAACACCCAGACCGAAGAGGCCGAGCTCCTCGAACGTTCTACGCTTGACAACGGAGGTCGTACCATCACCGGCGACAGCCTCTGGCATAATGGTCGCACAGGCATCAGCGAAGCCTTTGTCAACGTCATCTTCAAGGACTCCGTCAACAGTAACATGCTCTTCTGTGACTACGGCTACTACAACGACTCTACGGGCTACGCCATGTGTACCGAGCGAGCTATGGCCGTCGACTTCTCCCAGCGTGACTCCCTCTTCATGCACGCCGATACCTTCAAGGTCTTCACCTATAACATCGACACCGACAGCATCTATCGCGTCATGCACGGCTATAACCGCGTGCGTGCCTATCGCGTCGACGTACAGGCCGTCTGCGACTCCATGGTCTACAATTCCCAGGACTCCTGTCTCTACCTCTACAACGACCCTATTCTCTGGAACGTCAACCAGCAGCTCCTCGGCCGTGAGATACAGGTGTTCATGAAAGACTCTGTCATCGACCATGCCCACGTCATCGACGATGCCCTTTCCGTCGAGGAACTCACGGAGCCGGAACTCTACAACCAAGTGTCGTCGAAGGAAATGTTTGCCTTCTTCACCAACGGCGAAATCCACGAGGCACAGGCCGTAGACAATGTCCTCGTAGCCTATTATCCCGAGGACAATGCCGACTCTTCTTACGTTGGCCTTGTCAGCATGGAGACCACCGAGCTCCGCATGTTCATGGAGAAGAAGAAGTTGCAGCGTATTTGGACGCCCAAGAGCGAGGGCGTTGTCTATCCCCTCACCCAGATACCGCCTGCCAAGCGCTACCTCGAAGCCTTCCAGTGGTACGACTACGTCCGTCCTCTCTCCAAACAGGACATCTTCGTATGGAGGGGAAAGAAGAAGAAAGAGAAGGAGAAAGAATGAAAACGGCCCAAACCCATCTGATTTGAGCCGTTTCTTTTTTGTGGTGTTTGTTACTCTGCTGCCAACCGCTCCTTGATGGCCTTCGACTCTGCCTCGTAGCCGGGCTTGTCGAGCAGGGCAAACATATTCTTCTTGTAAGCCTCCACACCAGGTTGGTTGAAGGGGTTCACAGCGAGGACGTTGCCGCTGATGCCGCAGCCAATCTCGAAGAAGTAGATGAGCTGGCCGAGGTAGTACTCGTTGAGGCGTGGCACGCTGATACGCAGGTTGGGCACGCCACCGTCGACGTGTGCCAGACGAGTGCCCAGCTCAGCCATCTTGTTCACCTCGTCGACGCGCTTGCCGGCAAGGAAGTTCAGGCCGTCGAGGTTCTCCTCGTCGGAAGGGAAGAGCAGCTTGCGCTCCGGCTCCTCGATGCTGATGACGGTCTCGAAGATGGTGCGCTCGCCTTCCTGAATCCATTGTCCCATGGAGTGAAGGTCGGTAGTGAAGTCCACGCTGGCGGGGAAGATGCCCTTGTTGTCCTTGCCCTCGCTCTCGCCGTAGAGCTGTTTCCACCACTCTGACATGAAGTGGAGCTTGGGCTGGTAGTTCACCATGATCTCAATCTTCTTGCCTTTCTGGTAGAGGGCGTTGCGAATAGCGGCATATTGTGCGGCAGGGTTCTCTGAGAAGGGCACGTCCTTGCCACAGGCCTTCTCCATATCCTGAGCACCAGCGACAAGTGCCTTGATGTCAAATCCTGCACAGGCGATGGGCAGCAGGCCCACAGGAGTGAGCACGGAGAAGCGTCCGCCTACGTTGTCAGGTATTATAAAAGATGTGTAGCCTTCCTTGTCGGCGCAGGTGCGGGCAGCGCCACGCTTGGCATCGGTGACGGCGACAATAACCTTGCGGGCCTCATCCTTGCCGCGCTGAGCCTCGCATTGCTTCTTCAGCAGGCGGAAGGTGAGGGCGGTCTCCGTCGTTGTACCGCTCTTCGAGATGTTGATGACACCAAACTTCTTGTCCTTCAGGTACTCGGTCATCTCCGAGAGGTAGTCCTCGCCGATGTTGTTTCCGGCAAAGAGGATGACAGGATTCCGTTTGTCCTGAATAAGCCAGCTGAACGAGTTGCCTAAGGCCTCGATGACGGCACGTGCTCCGAGGTAGGAGCCTCCGATACCGGCCACGACGACTACCTCGCAGTTGTCGCGCAGGGTCTTGGCGCAGGCCTCGATCTGGCCGAGGAACTCAGGGGTGATGCTGCTGGGCAGATGGAGCCAGCCGAGGAAGTCGTTACCGGGACAGGTGCCCTCCTCAAGGGCTTTCTGGGCGACTTTCACTTGTGGCTCGAAGGCGGCCACGGCACCCTCTGCAAGGAAGCAGGAGGCTTTCGTAATGTCTAAACTGATGTTTTTCATTTCTTGTAATGATGTTTATTTGGTTTATAAAAGGGTTACATGTTCTTTGCAATGCCTATCATCACGGCGTGGTCATAGAGGTGCTGCTTCAGGTTGTTCACTCGTTGCTGCTGGTAGTCGCCGAGGTAGCCTATGCTGAAGGTGAACTTGGGACTGACGGTATAGAGCAACGACAGCTGCTGCCGGAAGTTGGGAGCCGAGATGAAGGTGGTAGGCACGATGTTGTGGTCGTAGTTGCCTAAGGAGAACATCTCGTAGTACGACTGCCCGTAATTGGGACTAAAGACAACACCCACGAGCGGAAGGTCGGCCTGGTAGCGCAGCATTGCAGCGTGGCGGAAGAGCCTCAGGGGATAGGTGGCCTTTACCGATGGCATGATTTGCAGCCCTAAGCGTGCCTGGACGGGATTGTTGCCGTTGCGCGTATTGTAAATCATTCCGAGGCCGACGTTGGCCAGCGCTCCTACGTAGAGTTGAAGGGTACGGGGATTACAAATCCCCTTTGACGATGAGGACGTGAGGCGATAGTAGCATCCGCTATAAAGCTTATACATGCCCTCTAAGAGCGAAGCGTTGTCGGCACGGTCATCAGCAGTAGAGGTGTGCAGCTGGTGCTGCCACTCGGTGCTCCATCGGCAGCTGTCCTTATAATGCTCTCGGGTGTAGAGCATCGAGAGCCCTATGCCGTAAAACTTCTCCTGCGAGAGGTAGGTGTCGAGGATATTTGTAGAGCCGACACCCAACTGGTAGTGGGACTGGGCAGCAGAGGCAAGAGGTGAAAGGAGTATGGAGACGAGAAGAAATAGTTTATAGCACATGGTTATTTGTTAGGGCTGCGCAAATAGCACAGATTACGGGGACAGGGGTTAATGTCGTGTGCAAATTTACGGCTTTTTCCGTAAACAGCAAAAGAAAAGTGTAAAAATGTTTGACGGCACGCCTTTTTTCTCATTTTATTTTGATATTTCAACGGCTTTTAGTACCTTTGCAGCCAAATAGTAAATAGCAAATTAGTAAATCGAAATAATATGACTCCTATCAAGAAAGAGATTGTAGACGGCCTCATTGCCGGCCTCGGTATCAAGGACTTTGCCAAGGCTACCATCCGCGAGGTGAAGCAGGTGGCAGCGAAGGCTGAGCAGCAGAGCGGCGTGGAGTTTATCAAGATGGAGATGGGCATCCCTGGACTGCCTGCCGCCCAGGTGGGCGTCGATGCCCAGGTAAAAGCCCTTCAGGACGGCATCGCCCATTCGTATCCCGACATACAGGGCTACCCAGAGCTGAAGCGCCAGGCCTCACGATTCGTCAAGGCCTTCATTGGCATCGACATCGCCCCTGAGGGCTGTGTGCCTGTCTGCGGAAGCATGCAGGGCACCTTCGCCTCGTTCCTCACCTGCTCACAGGCCTCGAAAGCCAAGGACACCGTGCTCTTCATCGACCCCGGATTCCCTGTGCAGAAGATGCAGCTGCAGGTGCTCGGAGTCAAGTACGAGACATTTGATGTGTATGATTATCGCGGCGAGAAGCTCGGCCCGAAATTAGAGAGCTATCTCTCAAAGGGCAACATCTGCGCCATTGTCTACTCCAACCCCAACAACCCGTCGTGGGTATGCCTCACGGAGCAGGAGCTGCAGCAGATAGGCCAGCTGGCCACACAGTATGACGCCATCGTGATGGAAGACCTGGCCTACTTCGCTATGGACTTCCGCCAGGACCTGAGCGTGCCCTTCCAGCCGCCTTACCAGCCCACCGTGGCCCGCTACACCGACAACTACATGCTGCTCATCAGCGGCTCGAAGGCCTTCAGCTATGCCGGCGAGCGCATCGGCGTGACGTGCATCAGCGACAAGCTCTTCCACCGTCACTTCCCCGACCTGGCACAGCGCTATGAGGGCCTGCCCTTCGGACTGGTGTTCTCCACCCGCATGCTCTACGCCCTCTCGTCGGGCACAAGCCATTCAGCACAGTACGCTATGGCCGCCATGCTACGTGCTGCCACCGACGGCGAGTATGACTTCCGCTCGGAGGTGAAGGTCTATGGCGACCGCGCCCATAAGCTGAAGGAGGTTTTCCTCCGCCACAACTTCTACATTGTCTACGACAAAGACCTCGACCAGCCCGTGGCCGACGGCTTTTACTTCACCATCGGCTACCCCGGTATGACCAGCGGAGAGCTGGCCCACGAGCTGATGTACTACGGCGTGTCGGCCATCTCGCTCATCACCACCGGCAGCCATCAGGAGGGTCTGCGCGTCTGTACCTCATTCATAGAAGACCACCAGTACGCCCAGCTGGAGGAGCGCATGACCATCTTTGCCAAGAACAACCCAATTTAATCCATATTATTTATTTAACAAAACTCTTAAACTTATGACAATCAACGAATTTAACTTTGCTGGTAAGAAGGCAATCGTGCGCGTTGACTTCAACGTGCCCCTGGACGAGAATGGTAAGATTACGGACGACACCCGCATCCGTGGTGCCCTGCCCACGCTGAAGAAGATTCTGGCCGACGGTGGTGCTGTCATCATCATGAGCCACATGGGCAAGCCCAAGGGCAAGGTGAACCCCAAGATGTCGCTGGGTCAGATTCGTGAGGCTGTGGAGAAGGCCCTCGGCGTTCCCGTGGCATTTGCTCCCGACTGTGCCAAGGCTGCCGACGCTGCCAAGGCCCTGAAGATGGGCGAGGCCCTGCTGCTGGAGAACCTCCGCTACTATCCCGAGGAGGAAGGCAAGCCCGTGGGTATCGATAAGGAAGACCCCGCCTACGACGCCGCCAAGAAGGAGATGAAGGCCCGTCAGAAGGACTTCGCCAAGACGCTGGCTTCGTATGCTGACTGCTACGTGATGGATGCCTTTGGCACCGCTCACCGCAAGCATGCCTCTACGGCTGTTATCGCCGACTATTTCGATGCTGACAACAAGATGCTCGGCCTCCTGATGGAGAAGGAGGTGCAGGCTGTTGACAACGTGCTCAGCAACATCAAGCGCCCGTTCGTAGCCATCATGGGTGGCTCGAAGGTCAGCTCTAAGATTGGCATCATCGAGAACCTGCTGGGCAAGGTAGACCGTCTTATCCTCTGCGGCGGTATGACCTACACCTTCGCCAAGGCTCACGGCGGCGAGATTGGTAACTCTATCGTGGAGCTCGACAAGCTCGACGTGGCTCTCGGCGTTGAGGAACTGGCCAAGAAGAACGGCGTAGAGCTGGTGCTCGGTACTGACTGCACCGCCACCAATGGTCTTGACTTCGGCACGATGACCGTGAAGCCCGGTTCAGAGATTATCACCTGCCCCAGCAACAAGGTCCCCGAGGGATTTGAGGGTGTCGATGCCGGTCCTGAGAGCCAGGAGGCTTTCCGCAAGGCTATCGAGGGTGCCAAGACCATCCTGTGGAACGGTCCTGCCGGCGTGTTCGAGTGCGACACCTTCACTCCCGGCTCACGTGCCATCGGCGATGCCATCGCAAAGGCAACGGCTGAGGGAGCTTTCTCACTCATCGGTGGTGGCGACAGCGTGGCTTGCGTGAACAAGTTCGGACTGGCCGACCAGGTGAGCTATATCTCCACCGGCGGTGGCGCTCTGCTCGAGGCTATCGAGGGCAAGGTGCTCCCCGGCGTGGCTGCCATCAAGGGCGAGTAAAGACCTCACCCCCGACCCCTCTCCGAGAGAGAGGGAAGAAAGAGAAAGAGGATTCGCAACCGCGAATCCTCTTTTCTTTTGTTAGTCCTCCTCAGGAGTGATGAGCTTGTAGCCCTTGCCGTGGATATTGATGATTTCAATCTGCGGGTCTTCCTTGAGGTGCTTGCGCAGCTTGGTGATGTAGACGTCCATAGAGCGGGCGTTGAAGTAGTTGTCATCAATCCAGATGGTCTTCAGGGCGAAGTCGCGCTGCAGAATCTCGTTGGCATGGCTGCAGAGCAGGGCCAGCAACTCGTTCTCCTTCGTGGTGAGCTTCGTCTGCTTCTCGCCGATGGAGAGCAGCTGCTTCTGGGTGTCGAAGGTGAACTTACCCACGTGATAGAGCGTAGACTCCTTGTTCTTCTTGCCACGTACGCGGCGCAGGATGGCCTCGATACGGAACACGAGCTCCTCCATGGAGAAGGGCTTGGTGATGTAGTCGTCGGCACCGAGCTTGAAGCCCTCGAGGATATCGTCCTTCAGCGTCTTGGCGGTGAGGAAGATGATAGGCACCTCGGGATTCGAGCTGCGGATTTCCTGTGCCAGCGTGAAGCCGTCTTTCTTAGGCATCATCACGTCGAGCACACAGATGTCGAACTTGGTCTTCAGGAAGGCCTTGTAGCCAGCCTCGCCGTCGGGACACAACTCTGCTTCGTAGCCCTTAGCGGCCAGATACTCACGAAGCAACATTCCGAGGTTCTCATCGTCCTCGCAAAGTAAGATTTTCAGCTTGTCTTCCATAATTCAATTCAATTTACGATTTAACGATTTACTATTTACGATTTAATACTATTAAAGATTGTCTTCCTTCAGCACTGGAATGGTAATAGTGAACTTTGTTCCCTTGCCGAGCTCGCTGTCACATTTTATCTCTCCATCGTGTAGGTTGATGATTTTCTTCACGTAGGCCAGTCCGAGGCCGAAGCCCTTCACGTCGTGGACGTTGCCGGTATGTACACGGTAGAATTTCTCGAAGATTTTCTTCACGTTCTCTTTCTTGATGCCCTGTCCGTTGTCCTCGATGGAGAAGCAGAGGTTCTCGCCCTCGTTCCAGGTACGGATATGGATGTTCACCGGCTCGTCGGGCTTGCGATATTTCACGGCGTTGTCCATGAGGTTGGTGATGGCGTTCTGGAAGTGCACCTCGTCGACGTAGATGGCCGAGTCCACAGCCTCTATCTCGGTAGTTATCTTTCCTCCCGTATGTTCCACTCGCAGAGAGAACGTCGAGGCCGTCTGCTCTAATAGTTCGTTGAGGTCGAGTTCCTTCTTCTTGAACGAGGCTGTCTTCTGGTCGAACATCGACATCTGCAGCACCTTCTCCACAAGGAAGCGCAGGCGGCGGCTCTCATCGCCGATGACTCCTCCTAAGTGTTTCATCATCGTCGGGCTCTTGCTCACCGTCTCGTCGTTGAGCATCTGTGCTGCCAGCGAAATGCTCGAGATGGGCGTTTTCAGCTCATGCGTCATGTTGTTGATGAAGTCGTTCTTTATCTCCGTGTAACGCTTCTGGCGGAAGATGACGAAGATGGTGAAGATGAACGTGATGAGCAGCACGAGAGTGAAGATGACGGCAGGAATCATGAACCTCACACTGGAGAAGATGTAAGAGCCCATGTCGGGGAAATGTATCGTCACCACGCCTTTCTTCGTCTGCGGGTCGTTGCGGAAGAGAATCTGCTTGTAGGTCACCTCCGAGCCTTCGTCAGAGTAGTCGGGACAGCGGTACACCTCTCGGCCGTCGGCCGTCGTCACCACAAAGTGGTAGGGAATGTTGATGCCGTTGTTCTGCAGTTCCTGTCGGAGGTCCTTGTCCAAGAGGTTGAAGTTCACACGTTCCTTCAGGGGTTTCTCGCTCGCCGTATATAATATATTGTATATGACTTCGTCGAGCAGCGCCTTCTGGTAGACGTAGCGCTTGCGCACCGTCTCCTGGAGCGACTTGGCTGCTTCCGACATCTGGTCCTTGTCCGAGCGCATGATCATTGCCTTGGGCACCTGAGCGGGCTTTGTGACGAAGGTCTTCAGCTCGAAAGCGGAGTAGAATGTCCCGTCGTCGGCCGATACGGAGAACTGATGCTGGTGCTGTATGCTGCCGTCGAGGCTGTTCACGATGACCGAGTCCTGATTGTAGGCCTTGCGCTCCACTTCCTTAACGTCTTTCTCCAAGTACTGCTGCGTCTCGTTTATCTCCAGATTGCGAGAGGCCTGATAGAGGGCGCGGTTCACACTCTCGTCGAACTGCTCCTTCTTCATCTTCGCCATCTCCTCAATGTAGGAAATCTGCACGAAGAGCAGCCCCAGGAACGAGAGTCCCATCACCACCGCAATAATCCATATCGTAGACTTCTTCATTTTCGCTTCTTTAATTTGGCGTCATTTGTTAATTGACGGTGCAAAGATAGGGATTATTCCGAAATACGCGATACAATTAAGTTAATTATTTCTGTTAAATTTAACGTTATTAACAGAAATATAATGATTTAATTAATTATAAACAATTATATTAATAATATGCCTCGGTAAGGATTCTTGCTTGTCTTGTTCCGAAATGGCCAGCCAACGTAGGCGGGCTCAAAGAGAAAGCCGTTCTTTCTACCAGAAAAAGCCGTTCTTTCTGGTAGAAAAAGCCGTTTTTTCTATGAGAAAAAGCCGTTCTTTCTATGGGTAAAAGCCGTTTTCAGATTGATCCTGGCGGTTGCCAAGAAAGAGTACCAATCGTCTGAGGGAACATTTACAGTTTATAATCTGCTTCTGTCCGGATGTCGGCCGAGGAAGCTCCTATCTCAAAATGGATACGTCCTGTTTCGGGGATGAAGGCGTGGGCTTCGGGGCTCCAGTAGGTGAGGTCGGCTTTATCGACAGTCAGGATGACATCACGGTTCTCGCCAGCGGGAATCATCACGCGCTCGAAGGCCTTGAGCTGACGCTTCGGATGCTCCACCTGCGACTCAGGATAGCTGACATAGAGTTGCACTACCTCATCGCCATCACGACTGCCGACATTCTTCACCGAAACAGAGACATAGACCTTTTGCTTGTCCTGCTTGAGAATTTTGGCCTCGCCATACTCAAAACGCGTATAGCTGAGTCCGTAGCCGAAGGGATAGAGCGGCTGTCCCTTGAAATACATATAGGTGCGGCCGTTGCGGATGTCGTAGTCCATCATGTGGGGCAGGTCAAGGATGTCGCGAACCCACGTCTGAGTGGTGCGACCAGCGGGGTTCACCTTACCAAAGAGTACATCGGCGACACCGTGACCCTGCTCCTGCGAACAATGGGTGACGTGAAGGATGGCGGGCAGGTTGGCGTTGCTCCAGTTGATGGCGTATGGGAAACTGCTGACGAGCACCAGTACGGTATTCGGGTTGATGCTGTAAAGGCGACGTATCTCGTCCTCATCGGGCAACTGTAGCGAATGGCGGTCGTTGGCCTCGCGACCATCGGAGGGCACAGGACAGACTTTCCATGTACGGTCGGTGCCGTAAGGGTGATTACCTGTGCAGACGAGCACCATATCAGCCTGCTTGGCAAGATCCTCAGCCCGGCCGAACTGGTTATCCTTCGCATACAGAATCTCGATGCCCCGTTCACGTCCAGCTTCCTGCATGGCCTTGAGGATGGTATTCACGTAAGGTGCCGTGCCGCTATACCAGTCGTAGATAATCTGGTCGGCATACGGTCCCACGACAGCAATCTTTTTCACCTTATTACTAATAGGCAGCGTCTGACGTTCGTTCTTCAGCAGCACGATACTCTTGGCAGTCACCTCGCGTACGAACTGTTTGACTTCCTCACGCTCATAGGGCGGCATCGCAGTAGAGTCCTTGCCTATCTCAGCGTATGGGCACTTGTCGTCGAGCAGGCCCAGCTTCAGAGCCACGAAGATATTGCCTTTGATGACCTTGTCAATCTCGGCCTCCGTCACCAGCCCCTTCTCGACAGCCTCCTTCAGATAAGGCTGGTAGCGGTCGAGGAACTGGCTGGTACCCGCCTTTACCACACCTGCAGCTGCAGAGGGGAAGTCGGGATAATAATGGTGGGCATTGACCAGGAAAGCATACGCACCGCCGTCGGTACAGATGATACCGTTGTTGCCCCACTCGTTGCGGGTAATCTCGTTCAGGCAGGGATGTACGGCCATTGGGATGCCGTTCCAACTGTTATACGATGCCATGAAGGCGCGACTGCCACCCTCGGTGATGCCTTTGTAGAACGGATAGGAGTAGTATTCGCGGAACAGGCGCTCGTCGAAGTTGCTCGACGTAGAGTCGCGACCGTCCTCATTACTGTTGGCGAGGAAATGCTTCATCAGGGAAGCGGTCTTCCAATAGCGTGCATCGTCGCCCTGCAGACCCTTCACCATTGCCACAGCGAGCTGCCCAACGAGGTAAGGGTCCTCACCATAACTCTCCTCCGTACGCCCCCATCGCGGGTCGCGGGCGAGGTCAGCATTAGGCGCAAAGACAATGAGACCCTTGCGGCGGGCAATATTGCCCTGAGCATACCAGCGCACCTCTTCAGCCTCAATCTGACCGATATGTTGGATGAGTGAGCGGTCCCACGTGCATCCCATTCCGTACGCCTGTGGGAAGATGGTCGTCGGCAGGTCATTGGGTACCTCCTTTCCATCAACGGTCTTCACGCCATTGTTGCGCGAAGGGCCGCCAAGAGCGAGGCCATGAAGACCCTCGTAACAGCTGGTGATGGGAATGCCTAAGCGTGGAGAGCCAAGCATAGGCGCCATCCATTGCATCTTCTCGTCGAGGGTTAGATGCTTTAAGAAGAGTTCTACACGTTTGTCGTCCTTCAGCTTTGTATTCTGAAAGTCGTAGGGTTGTGCACAGGCGGCTGTCTTCCCCATCAGAAAGAGTACCGCGGTCAGGAAAAGCTGATAATACTTCATTAGTTCTGTTTTTTATGCCTTATTACTGCACGAAGAGCAGCCCCAGTAACGAGCGTCCTACCACCCCAGCAATAATCCTTATATATCACAGTGCAAAGATAGGGATTATTCCGTGAAACGCGATGTATTTAAGTTAATTGTTTCTGTTAAATTTAACGTTGTTAACAGAAATTCCATTTAATTAATCACAAACAACAAAAAAGAGAAGGAAGGCCTTTTGTAACCTTCCTTCTTTGTGGGTTGTCTTTTCCTGGCGGAAGCTGGGGGATTCGAACCCCCGGTACGGTTACCCGTACGGCAGTTTAGCAAACTGCTGGTTTCAGCCACTCACCCAAACTTCCTCACGGCTTTACCGCCCTGAAAAGCACTTTCTCTCAAATGCGGGTGCAAAAGTACTAACATTTTTCTTAACCGCCAAATAATTATACAATATTTCACACATTTATTTTCCTTTTTCCTGCATTTGTGTTATTTTCTAATAAAAAATTTGGCTGCGCCGGGCATTTTCCGTACCTTTGCAGGCGATTAATACATTAAATCTTCAATAGCAATTATGGCAAAACTGAATCTCAAGAAGGTGCTCGTGCTGGGCTCGGGTGCTCTGAAAATCGGACAGGCAGGTGAATTTGACTACTCTGGCTCACAAGCCCTGAAGGCCTTGCGTGAGGAGGGCATCAAGAGCGTGTTGGTAAACCCCAACATCGCCACCATCCAGACATCGGAGGGTATAGCCGACAAGGTCTATTTCCAGCCTGTTAACACACACTTCGTCACCGAGATTATCAAGAAGGAGCGTCCTGACGGCATCCTGCTTGCCTTTGGCGGACAGACGGCCCTGAACTGCGGAACCGAGCTTTACCAGACAGGTGTTCTGAAAGAGTATGGTGTCCAGGTGCTTGGCACCAGCGTCGAGGCTATCATGAACACCGAGGACAGAGACCTTTTCGTGAAGAAGCTGGGCGAGATTAGCCTGAAGGTGCCCGTGAGCCATGCTGTGGAGAACATGGACGACGCCTTGAAGGCCGCTCACGAGATTGGCTTCCCCATCATGATTCGCTCGGCCTACGCACTTGGGGGCCTGGGTTCAGGTATTTGTCCTGACGAGAAGACCTTCCGTGAATTGGCAGAATCGGCCTTCACGTTTGCTCCCCAGATTCTTGTCGAGGAGAGCCTGAAGGGCTGGAAGGAGATAGAGTTTGAGACTATCCGCGATGCCAATGACCATTGCTTTACCGTAGCCTCGATGGAGAACTTCGATCCGCTGGGCATACATACCGGCGAGAGTATCGTCGTGGCTCCCACCTGTTCGCTGACCGAAGGGCAGGTGAAGATGCTCCAGGAGATTACCATCAAGTGTGTGCGCCACCTGAACATCGTTGGTGAGTGCAACATTCAGTTTGCCTTCAATGCCGAGACTAACGACTACCGTATTATTGAGATAAATGCTCGCCTGAGCCGAAGCAGCGCACTTGCCTCAAAAGCAACAGGTTATCCTCTTGCTTTCGTGGCAGCAAAGATTGCCTTGGGCTACACCCTTGACCAGATTGGAGAGATGGGAACCACCTCGTCTGCATACGTTGCACCGAGCCTTGACTACATGATTTGCAAGATACCACGTTGGGACTTGACAAAGTTCGTAGGCGTCTCCCGCCAGATAGGCTCCAGCATGAAGTCCGTAGGTGAGATAATGTCTATCGGCCGCAGCTTCGAGGAGATGATTCAGAAGGGCCTGCGCATGATAGGGCAGGGGATGCACGGTTTCGTGGGCAACGACCATACGAAGTTCTCCGACCTCGACGATGCCCTGCAGAATCCTACCGACTTGCGTATCTTCGCTATAGCACAAGCTTTGGAGGAGGGCTATACCGTTGAGCGTATTGAGGAGCTGACGAAGATTGATGTATGGTTCCTCGAGCGTCTGAAGCATATTGTAGACCTGAAGCATAAGCTGCAGACGTACAATAGTTTGGAAGAATTACCTGATGCTTTCCTTTTAGAGGTGAAGCGTTGTGGATTCTCCGACTTCCAGATAGCCCGCTTCGTTCTCAAGCCTCAGGGCGGTAACATGGAGAAGGAGAACCTGGCTGTGCGCAGCTTGCGTAAGGAGCGTGGCATACTGCCCTCCGTGAAGCGCATACCTACTGTTGCCTCAGAGAATCCCGAACTGACCAATTACCTTTATTTCACATACTCGCACGTGCCTGCCTTTGGCAATCAGGAGGGTGAGCATTATAAGCCCAAGCACGACATCAACTATTATAATAATGAGAAGTCTGTCGTAGTTCTTGGCTCAGGTGCCTACCGTATCGGCTCGAGTGTGGAGTTCGACTGGTGTTCTGTCAATGCCATCCAGACGGCACGCAAGCTGGGCTATAAGTCCATCATGATCAACTACAACCCCGAGACTGTTTCTACCGACTATGACATGTGCGACAGGCTTTACTTCGACGAGTTGTCGTTGGAGCGTGTTCTTGACGTTATTGACTTGGAGCAGCCGCGTGGTGTGATTGTAAGCGTGGGCGGACAGATACCTAACAACCTCGCTATGAAGCTGCATCGTCAGGGCGTTCCTGTGCTGGGCACCAGTCCTGTGGATATTGACCGAGCCGAGAACCGTGACAAGTTCTCTGCCATGCTTGACAAGCTTGGCGTAGATCAGCCAGCCTGGCGAGCGCTGACCTCGTTCGATGACATCAAGGAATTTGTTGCTGAAGTGGGTTATCCTGTGCTGGTGCGTCCCTCGTATGTGCTTTCAGGAGCTGCTATGAACGTGTGCTACGACGAAGAGGAGTTGCATCGCTTCCTCAACATGGCTACCGAGGTGTCGAAGGAGTTCCCCGTCGTTGTCTCGAAGTTCATGACCGAGACAAAGGAGATAGAGTTCGATGCCGTTGCCGATAAGGGTGAGGTGGTCGAGTATGCCATTTCCGAGCATGTGGAGTATGCTGGTGTGCACTCTGGCGATGCCACGATGGTGTTCCCTGCCCAGCACATCTATTTCTCCACCATCCGTCAGATTAAGAAGATAGCCCGCAAGATAGCTGCCGAGCTGAACATCAGCGGCCCGTTTAACATTCAGTTCCTGGCCAAGAACCGCGAAGTGAAGGTCATCGAGTGCAACCTGCGTGCCTCGCGCTCCTTCCCCTTCGTGAGCAAGATTCTGAAGCGCAACTTCATCGAGACAGCCACGAAGATAATGCTTGACGCACCCTATGAGCGTCCCGACCGTTCGGAGTTTGACATTGACCGTATTGGTGTGAAAGCCAGCCAGTTCTCTTTTGCCCGCTTGCAGAATGCCGACCCCGTCTTAGGCGTAGACATGAGCTCTACGGGTGAGGTAGGTTGCCTGGGCGACGACCTGAACGAAGCCCTGCTCAACGCCCTCATAGCTACCGGCTACCGGCTGCCAAAGTCCGGACGTGCCATTCTCGTCTCATCGGGTGGTGCAAAGGGTAAGGTAAGCCTGCTTGAGCCCGCTAAGGAACTGGTGAAGAAGGGCTACAAGGTCTATGCTACTGGAGGCACAGCCAAGTTCTTCAACGATAACGGTGTGGAGGCAACGCCTGTGAAGTGGCCCGACGAGGAAGGCGAGAACAACGTGATGGACATGATTGCTGCTCACCAGTTTGACCTTATCATCAACGTGCCCAAGAACCACACCAAGCGAGAGCTCACCAACGGATACCGCATCCGTCGTGGAGCCATCGACCACAACATCCCTCTCATGACTAACGTACGTCTTGCAAAAGCCTTCATTGAGGCCTTCACAGCTATGAGCCTCGACGATGTCAAGATTAAGAGCTGGCAGGAATATAACGCTTAAAAGATTGAAGATTGAAGATTGAAGATTGAAAATTGAGAATATGGAAGAAAGAACTCCCTTTTACAAAGCACCTTGGTTCATTGGCGGACTGGTAGCTTTGGCCGTATTCGTGCTCTGTTTCAAAGCCATCGACTACATAGGTAGCCCTGACGACCCCGACAAGATTGACGTCGAGGAGGAAGTTATTGCCACCGCCCAGACCAATCCCGAGCTGCTTGCCCTTGCCCGCAGTCAGGGGTGGATAGCAGCCGACGCACAGGAGATGACCAGTATTGATGCCGCCAATGTGAAAACCCTCGGCACAGCCCTTCAGAACAGCCCTCTGAAGCATTTCGACGAGCTGCGCCACTTTCTGGCCGTCAAGGAGCTGCCTGCCGGAACCTTCGCAGGAAGCAACATCCTGGAGAGCATTGTCGTGCCCCGTAGTGTCGTTACTATCGAGTACGGAGCCTTCGCCGACTGCCCCGCGCTGACATCTCTGAGTGTAGATACTGCCAACACCCACTATGACTCGCGTGAGGACTGTAACGGCGTTGTCTGCACGTGGAAAGGCAAGCTCATGCTTGTTGCAGGATGCCGCACCACACGCATCGTCGACGGCATACGCTACATCGCGCCACAGGCCTTCCGAGGTACCACAGGCCTTGCTGAGATAGCTCTGCCTGAGAAGATGGACGAGATAGGCGTACAGGCTTTCCGTGACTGTTCTGCGCTCACCTCTTTTGCCGTACCGCAGGGCGTGCGCTTCGTTGAGGACAGCACCTTCATGGGCTGCACCTCTCTGCAGACTGTCACTCTGCCCAAGAGTGTGGAGCGTCTGCGCAAAGATGCCTTCAAGGGCTGTAGCGCCCTCAGCCGCATTGTCTGTATCAAGAAGTATCCGCCTATTGTCGAGGACGCCTTCGATGGCCGTACCGCCACTCTCGTCGTCCCCAAGGGCATGCGCAACACCTACCGCGACAGCAAGTACTGGAAAGGATTTTCCAACGTTGTTGAGGACTAAGCCTTTGAGATGGTAACTGCTTTACTTTCAGCTGCTTTGGTCATCAACGAACTGATGGCCAGTAATGCGGGGATTGTGATGAGCCCTGCTACTAATTTTGATAGTTGGATAGAAGTTTATAATCCCGGCGAAGAGGCTGTTAATCTTGGCGGCATGTATCTGAGCAACGATGCCCAGAATCTGAAGCTATGGCAGCTCCCTTCGAACATCGGTATGGTGCCGGCAAAGGGTTTCAAAGTCTTGTGGCTCGGTTCCAACGACATTCTTTCAACCCATGCTCCTTTTAAGCTCGACTGTGATGGCGACACTATCTTCCTGAGTGACCGTCAGGGGGAACTGGTTGTAAGCCAGGACTATCCTGCCAGCATCAGCCGCTCATCCTACGCACGCACCAGCGACGGAGGCGAGGATTGGGGCTGGACGGCCGATGTCACGCCTGGCGAGAGCAACGCCACTTCACACTTTGCCAGCACCTGCCTGAGCGCACCCGAAGTGAGTGTGGGCAGTTGTCTGTTTGATAGGTCGATTGTTGTCAATGTAGACATTCCCGAAGGTGCCATACTGATGTACACCACCGATGGCAGCCTGCCCGTGAGTACGGTGGAGGGAGAGGGTACGGCCAAGCAAAGCACCACGGGAAAGTTCAACGTAAGCAGTACCAAGAGCTACGTGTTCCGACTGTTTAAGGACGGCTATCTGCCGAGTCCTCCCGTGACGCGCAGCTATATCAGGCGCGACAAGAATTTCACCATCCCCATCATTTCCATTGTGGGCGATGACCGTTACTTCAACGATTCGATGTGGGGCATTGACGTGAAAGGCGAGAACGGTATTCCAGGCAATGGCCGTGATGATGCCGTGAACTGGAACCAGCCTTGGAATCGTCCTGTGAACTTCAGCTACATCAGCCCCGATGGCAAGATGCTGTTCAATCAGGACGTGAACATCAGCGTCTCGGGTGGCTGGTCGCGCAAGGATGCTCCCCGCTCCTTCAAGCTGAAAAGCAGTAAGGAGTTCGACGGGCTTAACCATCTGGACTATCCCTTCTTCCCCCAGAAACCCTATATCCGCAGCAAGGCACTCCTTATACGCAATGGCGGCAACGACTCCTGGTGCCGGTTCAAAGACCCTACGCTGACAACTATGGTACAGCGCTCCGGTATCGACCTTGACGTGCAGAGCACCGTTCAGGTGGCTGAATACGTCAACGGGAAATTCAAGGGCGTTCTGAACCTGCGTGAGCCTAACAATGACAAATTTGTCTACGCCAACTGGGGCTATGACGACGAAGAGATTGATGCCTTCGAGAACGACGAGTTCAAGAATGGCACCGCCGAGGCCTACTATTATCTTATAAGGCGGAGCTCGCACATCAACGATGAAGGTATCTATGATGAAGTGAAGACGCTGCTGGACATCGATGAGTTCACCAACTACATGGCTGCAGAGTTGTATTTAGGCAACAGCGACTGGCCCAACAACAATGTCAAGGGCTATCGCAGCAGGAATGACGGCCGCTTCCGCTTCGTGCTCTTCGACCTCGACCAGGTGTTCAACTATTATTGTCCCATGACCAGCATCTCCACGCTCGAAACGAACCAGGAGTTTGCCAACACTCCCTTGGTGCGCCTGTTCAAGAACCTCCTCGGCCACGATGAGTATCGCAAGAAGTTTCTCGACACCTTCTGCCTCATGGGTGGCAGCGTGTTTGAGCGTCAGCGTGTCACGTCGATGGTCAACGAGCTTGCCGACAAGTGGCGCCCCATGCTGCAGCTCGATGGCCGCAATCCCGACAATACTGCCAACGAGATAAAGACCAGGCTGGATTCCCGCTTGGATGTGGCCTTCAACCAGCTACAGGAGTATAAGCCTGCTCAGACAAAAGGTCTCAAGAAACAAAACGTCCAGCTCAGCGTCGATACCGATGGTGCCAAGCTGCTGGTCAACGGTTTGAATGTACCCTACGCTTCGTTCAAGGGCTATCTCTTCCCACCCGTGACGCTCGAGGCGAAGGCTCCTGCCGGCTACACTTTTGCGGGATGGAAGAAGGGCAACACATCGCTCACCACGATAATAAAGTACTCATCCCAATGGCGCTTCTATGACGCTGGCGAGGCACCAAGCGGCTGGCAAACCGCCGGCTTCGACGACAGGGGCTGGACTCCGGGTAAGGCACCGCTGGGCTACACCATGAATGGTGTCGTTACCACCGTCAGCTATGGCAATGACAGCCAGCAGAAGCATCCCACCACCTACTTCCGCCAGAGCATCACCCTTAGCAAGGAACCTGCTGCTGACGACATTTTTGTCTTGAACTATCAGGTGGACGACGGTTTTGTAGTCTATGTCAACGGGCGGGAAGCCGGACGCGTGAACATGCCCGATGGTACCGTGCGCTATGACACCTTCTCGCAGACATACGCTGGCGACACGCCGATGGAAGGCGATATTGAGCTGCCCGCCACGCTCTTCCATGCAGGCAGTAATATAGTGGCTGTCGAAGTCCACAACACGAGCTACACCTCGAGCGACCTCTACTGGGCTGCCTCGTTGCAGACCACTAATAGCGATGCCGAGGTAGAAATAACGTCCACAGACCCCGTTATCAGCCTGCCTGACGATGATAGGCTGTCGCTTGTGGCAATGTTCCAGCCCATGTCCGACGAAGAACGTGCTGCAGACAATATCGTGCCCGTGCGCATCAACGAGGTGAGTGCTGCCAACGGCATCTACGTCAACGAGTACTTCAAGCGCAGCGACTGGGTGGAGCTCTACAACACCACCGACCAGCCCGTCGATGTGGAGGGAATGTATCTTTCCGACGACCCCAGCGACCCTCAGAAATATCAAATCGAGGCTCCCTTCTTTACGTCCGAAGAGCTTTGGGGATTCACCCCCTACGGCCTGGAGAATCAGGGCTCAACAGTCATACCGCCTCACGGCTTCCTTATCGTCTGGTGCGACAGCCGTGAGGCGCTGACACAGCTTCATACCACCTTCAAGATTGCTGCCGACGGTGGAAACGTGCTCCTGACGTCAAGCGACGAAACGTGGAGCGACCAGCTTACCTACACGGCAATGAACGAGGTTCAGACCGTAGGACGCTTTCCCGACGGAGCCTCCGATGTCTACCTGATGGATGTCCCCACCATCAGCAAACCGAATAACACGTCGAGCTATGCTACTATTCCTTCTGTCGCTATCCTCATTGGCGACGTCAACTGTGACGGAGTCGTCGATGTGGCCGACGTCTCGGCTGTTATCTCCTTCATGGCAGGAGACGACACAGGAGTGGAAGAGGTACGTGCCGATGTGAACGGAGACGGAGCCGTCGATGTGGCTGACATCTCGGCCATCATCAGCATCATGGCAGGAGAGTGACCGTTCTTTCTGGCAGAGAAATCCGTTTTGTCTGGTAGAGAGAACGGCTTTTTCTCTTAGAAAGAACGGCTTTTTCTTGTAAATTCTCGAGAGAATTGACGAGAAAGAACGGCTTATTCTCATAGTAAGAACGGCTTATTCGAATCGTAAAAACGTCTTTTTCTCATAGTAAGAACGGCTCATACTATTTAATAGTAAAAAAACTCTCCGAATCGCTTGGCAGTTCGGATTTTTGTTTGTAACTTTGCACCCGACACTTAAGCAAACCTTTATGGCAAGACAGAACACAATGACTTTATCCCCCAATGTAGCAGAAATATCACCCGTTGACGCTCTGTGGGTACTTATTCAGGGTCAGACTAAAGCAGTACGTAAGTCTTTGACTAAACGCCTGATTGAGGAAGAACAGAAAGCCAAAGCCAGGCAGGAAGTCATGGTGAAAGAAACCTTGACCAGAGCTTTCGACGAGCTCCATGCTGGCAAGGTATATGATAACGCACGTTCTTTATTTGAAGATTAGGCTTGCAGATTCATGAAAGTTACGTTTAAATACCTTTCAGAGTTTGAAAGACTGGCAAAGGACTTGAGGAAAAAGTACAACTCTTTCAAGGATGACTATAACGCGTTCCTTGATGAGCTTGAGCAAAATCCTTTTGGAGGTGACCCCCTGGGGCATCATACTTACAAAAATCGAATGGCCATTGCTTCTAAAGGGAAGGGGAAAAGTGGAGGTGCCCGCGTTATCACCTATAATATTCAGGAAATATCAGATGACGAAATCGTGATAACACTTATGACCATCTATGACAAAAGTGACATCGCCAACGTCTCAGATGCTTACCTCCGTAGCTTAGTACAATTAATTGAGAAATAAACCGTTGAACTCAAAAACCAAGATATGCGTTTGCCACCATAGCCTTTAACAGCTATATTTCGCAGTATATCGAAAAATCTCTCCGAATCGCTTGGCGGTTCGGATTTTTGTTTGTAACTTTGCACCGTCTTCATTCCGAAGCCTCGCTTGCGGGCGGGACTGCCTGAGGGTGGAGACCTATATATAGGAAAAAGCGTTACTTGCGCTTTGTCTTGACACTCTGGAATCTGGCAGTTCCTAATTTCCGTCAAGAACAAGGCAACAATGACGCTCATGGGTATGTATATATCCGTACGACAAAATGCCGATAGCCACCTTATGCTATCTGCTTTTAACGACGCATATGCATACAGGCGTGGGCTTCGGCGTTGCTCGTTCAACGGAAAGGGCGATGCCAGAGCCTCAGAGTGTGGGACGAGTAACAGGTAGACTCCCACGCTTCTTTTTTGTATATCAGCAAAACTATTTATGAATCACAGGTTATGGGAGGCCTTGTTAAAAGTATCCTTTATGGATTTATTGTCTCATTACACTAAATTTGAACACTTCGAGAACATGCTAAAGCCTAATGGTGATTCTTCAGAAGAACGTTATCTTACTATTTGGGCAAGCAGTGCTTACAATATGGATGACCAAACAGAAATGAATTTTGGGTTTCCTTTTATTCAGTATGTTCTGCGTGAATATGAAAACACCCCTGGGTTGACCCATGAACAACGAGTGCTGAAAATCATCAACACTTTACCTGAAATCATAAAAGGGCCAAGTGAAACGCATTTTCTTCCTAAAACAAAGACTCCCTTTGTTATCTCTTTTTCACAGGCTTATGAAGATAATTACATGTGGGAAAAATATGGTGATAAAGGAAAAGGAATTTGCCTTTATTTTGATACTATCAAAATTGAAGAGATGGCAGACAAAAGTGGAAAAACATTTCTTGCCAATATAGCCTATTTGGCTGAGAAAGGATATGATTTTGAGGTATGGAAATCACTTTACGAGATTGTAATAAATGAAGCCGACAAATGCCATGTTTTGACAAGCATCTTTAAATATAAAAGTGACATACCACGCTATAAAAAAGTGCTTATGGACAACATGTGTCCTATTATAAGCGCATTAATAAAGGACTCCCAATATTTTCCCGAGCGGGAGGTTCGTTTAGCTTGTATCAGAGACGAAAGCATATCTAAGCAAAGAGAAACGGAAAATGGAAAGATTATTAATTACATTGAAATCAAAATACCGCTTAACTACCTTGCGGGAGTTACTATTGGTTCGAACTTTGAAAGAAAGAACGAACTCAAAGAAATATGCAAAAAGAATAATATTAGAATCATTGACAAATCAGAAATAGACTGGATTTAAACACTATGTTTATGAAAAAACTATTATTATTATTCGTATTACAATTGCTGCCTTTATTAGCAGGTGCGGATGCCATAGAAATTAATGGTATCTATTACAACTTAGTATCGAAGGTAAAAACGGCTGAAGTGACAAAAAAGCCCAGTGGTTATTATTCAGGTGTTGTCAATATTCCAAAGACGGTTACCTATGGTGGTATAACGTATGATGTCATCATGATAGGCGATAATGCATTCTTCAATTGCCTAAGCCTAACTTCCGTAACGATTCCAAATAGTGTGACTAGCATAGGAAGCCATGCTTTCGCTGGATGCGAAAGTCTGACCTCCGTAACGATTCCCAATAGCGTGACTAGCATAGGAAGCAACGCTTTCCAAAGTTGCACTGGACTTACTTCCTTCACTATTCCCAATAGTGTGACGAGCATTGGAAGTCAGGTCTTTTTGAATTGTAGCGGCCTAACTTCTGTAACAATTCCAAACAGCGTGACGGAGATAGGAATGTCTGTTTTCTGGGGTTGCAGTGGCCTAAACTCCGTAACGATTCCCAACAGTGTGACGAAAATAGGATTCGGCGCTTTCAGGTATTGCAGCGGCCTGACCTCCGTCACGATTCTCAACAATGTGACTAGCATAGGAGAGTCTGCTTTCAGAGACTGCAGTGGCTTGACCTCCGTCACGATTCCCAACAGTGTGACGAGCATAGGAGTGTCTGCATTCAGAGACTGTAGCAGCTTGACCTCCATCACAATCGGAAGTGGAGTGAAGAAAATATATAGTTTTGCTTTTGCCTCATGCAAGGAACTTACTGATGTATATTGCCTGGCAGATGAGGTGCCAGCGATGTATGACTATAATTATAATACTGGTTGTACTGATGCATTCCAAGACTCCTACATTGAATACGCTACTCTTCACGTACCAGCTTCTACTTTGAACGATTATAAAACAACTGAACCTTGGAGTTCTTTTAGGAGTATTGTAAGTCTACCCGGGACTTCCTCATATACTCTTACCTATATGATTGACGGAGAAATATATAAGACTTACAAATTGTCTGCGGGAAGTACGATTACTCCAGAACCTGAACCTAAGAAGGAAGGTTATACATTCTCTGGCTGGAGCACGATACCCAAGACTATGCCTGAACATGATGTGACAGTATATGGTTCATTCGTCAAGAATACCAATTATATGCCAGGTGACGTGAACAATGATGGGTCGGTAAGTGTGACCGACGTGGGTTGTGCCATTAACTACATTCTGGAACAGGTGCCATCGGTATTTGTGTTCGATGCCGCTGACATGAATGGCGACAAGAGCGTATCAGTGACCGACGTGGGAATGATTATTAATCTCGTCCTGAGCGAAGGGGTTGGCAGTCGTAAATACGGGAAAACTATGGAAACAAACGACCATGATTTCCATAGTATTATTCTTCCCAATGTTTCATTGGCTTCGACAGCCGACAGCAACTTAGAGTTGATGTTGGAGGACAAGGATGCCTTCATCGGATTCCAGTTTGATGTGGATAATGCAGAGGGTGCGGGCTGGCACGGGGCCTGCCCCTACATCAGTATGCAACTGTCAGATGGCGACGACCATGTGCTGACCAGCAGACAGCTGAGCAATGGGAAATGGCGCGTGGTGTGCTACTCTCCTTCAAATAGCACGTTCAGCCCCAACAGTGGAGGCTCCCTGGTGTCTATCAACACTGAGCACAACATTTCGCTCAGCAATATACTCCTCACCACTGCAGGGTTTGACGAGCTGCGACTTGCCACCATAGTCAGCACTCCGACTGACATCGCCAGTGTAGAGCAGGGCGTGAAGATTAATGCTGAAGGTGGAATCCTCCGTATCATTTCCGACCGTAATATCACCCTGCGGCTATACTCCCTTGGAGGAAGTGCTTATAGAATACTCCAAGTGAAAAAGGGCATGAACAGCTTTGAAGGTCTGCGTGCCGGTATATATATGATTAATAACAAAAAAGTAATACTGCGATGAAAAAGAATCGTTTTCTTGTAATAGCATTAATCCTGATTCCTCTACTGTCGTCGGCAGAAGAGCGTAGCGAGCAGCAGATGCAACAGGCAGCCCTGCGTGTGTTGAATTCTGTTGGAACACATGGCAACAGGGTTGCGCGCCAATCGTCAGCCTTGAAGTTGAAGATGAAAAAGCCAAAGCTGTCCGTCTATGGCTATGAATGCGGTGGCTTTGCCGTCGTTACAAGCGACGACCGTTACAATGATGTGATAGGCTATTCTGATACGGAATACAACGACACTGTCATGCCTTGTGGTTTCAAGTGGTGGATAGAGACAGCTAATGCTACGATGGAGCAGACGGACAATCAGGAAATGACCTATTCAAGCATAAAAAAAACAAAAGCCAGCGTGACGCCTTTCCTCGCTACCAAGTGGGGGCAGGGTAATCCGTTTAACGCACTGCTTTATTGCACCATTGGAAGCAATTCATACCAGTTTGTCACAGGGTGTGTTGCTACAGCTATGGCCCAAGTAATGAAGTACTATGAGTATCCCGAGAAGGGTACGGGGTCGGTGTCGTATGTAGTCCCGAATTACTTGGCAAGGATGGAACACACCTTTGGCGATTATTACGACTGGAGCAATATGCTCGATGTTTACAACTATCAGGAATGGGGAAGCATGAGCGCAGCAACTAAGGCTGTAGCGACGCTGATGCGTGACTGCGGCATGGCTGTGGAGATGAACTATGGCACTGAGTCGAGTGGTGCAACTTCTTCCACCATAGCACCTGCCCTGAAAAACTATTTCTCCTATGGTGATAAGACCGCCTTGTATAAACGCTCGAATTATAGCAAGACCAGATGGATGGAGCTGATTTATGAAGAATTGAGCAACAACAGGCCCATTATTTACCTAGGTGTTGACAAGAGTGACGAGGAGAATACTTCGGGTCATGCCTTTGTGCTTCACGGATATAATTCTTCTGGTGCTGTTTATGTAAACTGGGGATGGAAGGGGGCCTGTGACGGTTATTACGATATAGACCTGCTCAATCCTGAAACTTACCAATACAGTGAAGGTCAGGAGATGGTGCTTGTAGAGCCTGTTACTGTGTCGCCAGTTCCTACCGACAATAAGATGAACGTTCAAGGAGTAGCAGTCGCTCCCGGCGAGAGTGTGTCCCTGTGTGTCGAACTGGAAAATGAAGCCACTAATCTGATGGGCTGGCAGTGCGATATCGTGCTGCCAGAAGGTCTGTCATTGGAACTTAAGCCTAATGGAAAGCCCACCGTAACGCTTGGCGAGCGTTTTGCAACTACTGGACACACCATCTCATCAAGCCGACTGGCCAATGGAGCTTACCGCTTCGTCGCCACGTCGATGGATGGAGAAACTATTCCTGGAAGTAAGGGAATGTTATTCACCGTTACTTTGAAAGCAAATAGCGAGATAAATACTGGGACATCACTGATGGGAGATGTGACAAACATTGAATTCAATACGCTGGATAACCAAAAAAAGTCATTCGATGACATTACCTTTAGCATCAAGATCCCTGCTAATGGCGACAATTCAGCAAATGATGTGTTAAAGGTGCAAGATGTAAGTCTAGCTCCCGGAGAGATTATGGAACTTAATATAGAACTGGATAATAAGACTACGAACCTGATGGGGTGGCAGTGCGACATAGTGTTACCAGCAGGTCTCTCGTTGGCATTGAAAGCCAACGGAAAGCCCGCTGCGACACTTGGTAGCCGTTTCTCAACAACAGAACACTCCATCTCGTCTAGTCGACTGGCCAACGGAGCATACCGCTTTATTGCTACGTCGATAGATGGCGAAGCAATTCCTGGCAACAGTGGACCTCTGTTCAAGGTGACATTGCAAGCCGATGATTCTGTCACACCTGGCGCTAATCTAACAGGCAAAGTAACAAACGTTGAGTTCAACAAGCAGGACAATCAGAAGCTGACGTTCGACGACGTGACGTTCTTGGTTACAATTCCTGGCAGTGTGGAAAAGAAATGCGCCACACCAACCATTACCTTTAATAATGGTAAGCTGAAGTTTACCTGTGAGACAGTGGGCGTGAAGTATTTCTACGAGGTCACTAATGCTGACGTAAAAAAAGGCAATACGAGCGAGGTGGCTATAAATGGCAAGTATAAAGTCTTTGTCTATGCAACGAAAGAAGGCTACGAAGACAGCGATATGGCCACGATGGAGTTCACCCTTGGCAGCAACGGCAATGTATGTGACGTAAACAATGATGGCACAGTAGATGTGGCTGATATCGCTTCCATCATTGACGAGATGGCAGCAAATGCAAGGAGAATGAAGAGTGGGGACTGAATACTACGGACAGCAGGCCTTCGAAGATAGCTTCGAAATGGAGAAGTCTGCTGGCCAGAAAATCGAAAAACGAAAATTCGTAAATTGTAAATAGACAAAAGCTTCCGACCACAGGAAAGTGTGGCCGGAAGTTTTTTTGCTGTCTGCGCGATGCAGCTATTATTAATTGTGTTTGTGTTACACAATGCCCTGTGAGCATCATTGTGTTAGACCTTGGCTTCGCCGAGCTTACACAATGCCCTATGGTTATCATTGTGTAAGACCTTGGCTTCGCTGAGCTTACACAATGCCCTGTGGGCATCATTGTGTAGGACCTTGGCTTCGCCGAGCTTACACAATGCCCTGTGGGCATCATTGTGTAGGACCTTGGCTTCGCCGAGCTTACACAATGCCCTGTGCCATCATGGCCTTGGCAACCTTCATGAAGCCGGCAACGTTGGCGCCCTTCACGTAGTTGATGTAGCCGTCGGGCTGTGTGCCGTACTTCACGCAGTTCTCGTGAATGTCGTTCATGATGCGCTTCAGGTAGTCGTCGACCTCCTTGGCTGTCCAGGAGAGGCGCTCCGAGTTCTGAGACATCTCGAGTCCGGATACGCTCACGCCGCCTGCATTCGAGGCCTTGCCCGGTGAGTAAAGCAGCTTGGCATCCTGGAAAATCTTGATAGCCTCGGGCAGGGTAGGCATGTTGGCACCCTCGGCGACGGCGATGACACCATTGTTGACAAGTGCCTGGGCCTCCTCAGCGTTAATCTCGTTCTGAGTGGCGCAAGGCAGGGCGATGTCGGCCTTCTCGTACCAGGGGCGCATACCCTCATGATAGACGGCTGTGGGATATTCCTCAACATACTCCTTGATACGTCCGCGCTCTACGTTCTTCAGCTCCATGATGTAGTCGAGCTTTGCACGGTCAATGCCGTCGGGGTCGTAGATGTAGCCGTCGGAGTCGGACATCGTCATGGGAATGGCTCCCAGCTGGATGCACTTCTCGGCAGCATACTGAGCCACGTTTCCTGCACCTGAGATGAGCACCTTCTTGCCCTTCAGCTCTATGCCGCGTGTGGCAAGCATGGAGGTGAGGAAGTAAACGGTACCATACCCCGTAGCCTCAGGACGGATGAGCGAGCCTCCGAAGGGGATTCCCTTACCGGTGAGCACGCCCTGGAACTGGTGGGTGAGCTTCTTGTACTGTCCGAAGAGATAGCCTACCTCACGTCCGCCAACACCGATGTCGCCTGCGGGAACGTCCTCATCGGGTCCGATAACGCGGTATAATTCGTTCATGAATGCCTGGCAGAAACGCATCACCTCGGCGTCGCTCTTGCCACGGGGCGAGAAGTCTGAACCGCCCTTTGCACCGCCCATAGGAAGCGTGGTGAGTGAGTTCTTGAAGGTCTGCTCGAAGGCGAGGAACTTCAGGATACCGAGGTTGACACTCTTGTGGTAGCGCAGTCCGCCTTTGTACGGGCCAATGGCGTTGTTGTGCTGGATGCGGTAGCCCATGTTGGTCTGAACCTTCCCTTGGTCGTCGGTCCAGGTGATGCGGAACTCACAAATCCTGTCGGGGATGCAAAGACGCTCGATAAGGTTAGCCTTCTCAAACTCGGGATGCTTGTTGTACTCCTCCTCGATGGTGGGAAGAACCTGACTCACGGCCTGGATGTACTCCGGCTCGTTGGGAAAGCGCTGTTTCAGCTGCTCTACTACTTGTGCTGCATTCATAATCTTTTGTTTTAAAGGTTTAATAATATAATTAATGTGTAATATTTTCCTTTTCGCTTGCAAAGGTAAAGCAAAAAATTATATTACCAAACATTTTATCATAAAAAAGTGCTAAAAAGTGTCGTTTTGTTACTAAAATCTTGTTTTATGTCAATTATTGATAATAAATAAAGGCTGCTATGACGGTCGTCATGCAGCCTTGAAGGGGTGTGAAGGGTGTGCCTAAGCGTTGAACAGATGGTCGCTCAGCGACTGGAGGGCACGTCGCTTGTCCTCCTCACGGATGAGGAAGGAGATGTTGTAGTTGGAGCCGCCGTAGCTGATCATGCGTACTGGGACGTCCTTCATGGCGTCCATGACGCGGGTCTCGAAGCCGATGTTCGACCAGTCGAGGTCTCCCACGACGCAGATGATGCACATGCCGGTATCGACGGTGACCGTGCCATACTTCTTCAGCTCGTCCATAATCTCGCCAAGGTGGGCGGAGTTGTCGATGGACATGGAGACACCGACCTCGGAGGTGCAGACCATGTCGATGGGCGTCTGGTAGCTCTCGAAGATTTCAAAGACCTTGCGCAGGAAGCCAGTGGCGAGGAGCATGCGCGAGGACTTAATCTTGATAGCCGTGATGTTGTCCTTGGCGGCTACGGCTTTTATCTTGCCATACTCGGTGGCGTTCGAGATGGTCGTGCCCTCGGCATCGGGCTGCATGGTGTTGAGCAGACGCACGGGTATACCTGCATACTTAGCAGGCTGCACGCAGGTGGGGTGCAGAATCTTTGCTCCGAAGTAGGCCAGCTCGGCAGCCTCCTCAAACTGCAGCTGGTGTACGGGCTGCGTGTTGTCTACGATACGCGGGTCGTTGTTGTGCATACCGTCGATGTCTGTCCAGATCTGAATCTCCTCAGCTCCGAGAGCGGCACCAATAAGCGAAGCAGTATAGTCAGAACCGCCACGCAGCAGGTTGTCTACCTCGCCGTAGGCATTACGGCAGATGAAGCCCTGAGTAATGAATACCTGGGGAGCCTCTTCTGCATAACTCTCGATGATAGCAGCAAGCTTCTGCTTGATGTAAATGGGGTCAGGCTCGGCGTTCTTGTCGGTACGCATGAAGTCGAGGGCGTTGAGCAGCACGGCGTTGATGCCTTGCTCCTTCATGTAGTTCACCATCATGTTCGTTGACATGATTTCTCCCTGAGCCACGATGCTCTTCTCCTCAAAGCTGGTGAAGAGTTCCTTGGTGAACGAGCGCAGGTAGTTGAACTCCTCCTTGAGGAAGTCGGTGGTCTGCTTGCGGTACTCTTCGGTCTCGAGCAGCTCGTTGACGTGGCGCATATACTTGCGTTCGAGCATGTTGATTACTTCGTGTGCGCCGTCGGGGTTCTTCTTGTAGAGGTAGTCGCTGATCTCCACAAGCGAGTTAGTAGTGCCGCTCATGGCCGAGAGAACTAAAAACACGGGCTGTCCCGACTTCGTGACCAAAGCGGCCACGTCCTTCATTCGCTGGGGCGTACCTACGGAGGTGCCGCCGAATTTCATTACTTTCATGATTATTTTCGATTTACGGATTTTCGATTTTCGATTTGTTTGCTTCTGAGAAGATGACTTGTATGAGTGTTTGACCTACGGCCTTGAGCGTGTTGGGGTCTATGTGTGCCATATCGTCATTGACAGTATGCCACGTAGGGCCGAAGCTGCTCTCGCGGCAGTCGGGGTAGTAGGGAATGATGTCGATACAGGGAATACCTGCAACATTGTTCACGGGGCCGTGATCGTCGGTAATGGTGCCTCCGTCCTTCTGCACGAAGATTGAGCCGTAACCCAAGTCATCGGCAGCACGCCACACCTTCTTCACAATCTTCGGAGCATAGTACATCGAGAAACCCTCACAGAAGAAACGTGCCCCTTGGCCGCCCACCATATCGAGGAGGATGCCGTAGCGGGCAGTATAGCCCTCACGATGCGGATGGGCAGCCCAGTATTGTGCACCCAAGGCCCAGGAGTCGGGATATCCGTCGTTACCCCAGTCCTCAGCATCGAAGCAGATGAAGTCAACTCCGAAAGCCCCGAAGGGGAGGCTTGCAGTAGCAGAGTCTCCTGACTCAATAGCCTCTCCTCCTTGGGGGAGGTTGGTGGGGGCCAAAATTCTTGCAATCTCCAGCATGACAGCTACTCCGCTTGCTCCATCGTTGGCAGCCAAGACAGGCTTCGTCCAGTTGGCCTCGTCAGGGTCATTGTCGGCCCAAGGACGGCTGTCCCAATGGGCGCAGATGAGGATACGTTCTTTCAGTTCAGGGCGATAAGAAGCGATGATGTTGTTCGAGAGTAGGGGAGTACCGTCGAAACCCTTCAGCGTAGCCCGTTGCTCGATAACCTCGAGACCATAGCTGGCGAACTTCTGGGCTATCCATTGTCCACACTTCTCGTGGGCCTCGCTGTTCATCGTCCGAGGGCCGAAGTCGCATTGCTTCTGGCAGAAGGCATAGGCAGAGTCGGCTGAGAATGTTGGGCCGACCTGTTCTATAGCTGCTTTAGTCTTGGTTTCACCAGCAGAAGTCCCGCCCTTACTGTTACCGCAAGAGAGCAAGGCAGTTGCAATGACAGCAACGGCTAAAGACGGAAATATGGACTTAATGGTCATTGTCGTACTATTCAACTTATCCAACCTGCGAGCCGGGCTTCACGTCCTTCGTAGTGGTGACCACGCTGAGACTCTCGTCGCTGTCTACGGCAGAGAGTATCATGCCCTGACTCTCGATGCCCATCATCTTGCGTGGTGCGAAGTTGGCCACGAAGAGGATGCGCTTGCCTATCAGCTCGGCAGGGTTCTCGTAGAACTGGGCGATGCCGGAGCAGATGGTGCGGTCGGTACCTGTTCCGTCGTCGATAGTGAACTGGAGCAGCTTCTTCGACTTCTTAACGGCCTGGCAGTCCTTGACTAAGCCCACTCGGATATCGAGCTTCTCGAAGTCCTCAAAGCTTACTTCATCTTTGATGGCGGCTGGCTGCCACTGAGCGGCTTCGTTCTGCTTCTTTGCTGCTTCCAACTTGTCGAGCTGCTTCTGGATAGCCTCGTCGTCAATCTTTTCGAAGAGCAGCTGCGGCTCGTTCAGCTGATGACCGGCGGGCAGCAAGTCGATACTGCCAAGCTGTTCCCAGTCAAGATCATTTGTGTTAATAAGCGAGCGCAGACGATTGCTTGAGAAGGGCAGGAACGGGCCGAAAGCAATCGAGAGGTTGGCAACGATTTGCAGACAGATGTTCAGAATGGTTTCGCAACGCTTCGGGTCGGTCTTCCACACCTTCCAAGGTTCACACTCGGTAATGTAGCGGTTGCCGATGCGGGCAAGGTTCATGGCCTCGAACTGAGCATCGCGGAACTTGAACTGCTCCAGCAACTCTTCAATTTTGTTTTTTACATTTTTAAATTCTTCGATGGCTGCCTTGTCCACGTCGAGCAGTTCGCCACGGACGGGCACCACACCCTGCCAGTACTTCTGCGTGAGCTGCAGGGCACGGTTCACGAAGTTACCGTAGACGGCCACCAGCTCGTTGTTGTTGCGGTCCTGGAAGTCCTTCCAGGTGAAGTTGTTGTCTTTCGTCTCCGGGGCGTTGGCCGTGAGCACATAGCGCAGCACGTCCTGCTTGCCGGGGAAGTCCACAAGGTATTCGTGCAGCCAGACAGCCCAGTTGCGCGAGGTCGAAATCTTGTCGTTCTCAAGGTTCAGGAACTCGTTGGCAGGCACGTTGTCGGGCATGATATACTTGCCGTGAGCCTTCATCATCACGGGGAAGATGATGCAATGGAAGACGATGTTGTCCTTGCCGATGAAGTGGATGAGGCGTGTGTCCTCGTCCTGCCACCACTTCTGCCAAGTTCCCCAGCGCTCCGGATCGCGCTCACACAGTTCCTTCGTGTTCGACACATAGCCGATAGGCGCGTCGAACCAAACGTAGAGCACCTTGCCGTCGGCACCCTCCACGGGCACGGGGATGCCCCAGTCCAGGTCGCGAGTCATGGCGCGGGGCTGCAGGTCCATGTCGAGCCAGCTCTTGCACTGGCCGTAGACGTTGGGGCGCCACTCCTTGTGCTCCTCCAGAATCCATTGCTTCAGCCAGTCCTGATACTCGTTCAGGGGCAGGTACCAGTTCTTCGTCTCCTTCAGCACGGGTGTAGAGCCGCTGATGGTCGACTTCGGGTTAATCAGTTCGGTGGGCGAAAGGTCGCGTCCGCACTTCTCACACTGGTCTCCATAAGCACCCTGGTTGTGACAATGGGGGCACTCGCCAGTCACATAGCGGTCGGCGAGGAACTGCTTAGCCTCCTCGTCGTAGAGCTGCGTGGTGGTCTCCTCGGTCAGCTTGCCCTCGTCGTAAAGCTTGCGGAACCACTCGGCGGCGAACTGATGGTGGGTCTTAGAAGTTGTGCGGCTGTAGATATCAAAGGATATGCCGAACTCGTCGAACGAGTCACGAATCATAGCGTGGTAGCGGTTCACCACGTCCTGCGGGGTGATGCCCTCCTTGCGTGCTCGTATAGTAATAGGTACGCCGTGCTCATCAGAGCCGCCGATGAACATCACCTCACGCTTCTTGGCGCGAAGGTAGCGGACGTAGATGTCGGCCGGGACATACACACCGGCCAGATGCCCTATATGGACACCGCCATTGGCGTAGGGCAGCGCCGAGGTGACGGTGTAGCGTTTGTAGTTCTTCTGTTCCATTCTATATTATTTTTCAATTATCTGTCTTAGCGTATAAAGAATTTGGCTGCAAAATTACGAAATATTACCGATATAACGTACAGTTTTGGGAAGATTAACGAAAAAAACGGATACAGACCCCCTCCTGGCTTGTTGAGGAGACGTGGAAGGGTCATGTTTCGGCCATCAGGGATATCACCTTGGCTATGTCGGCCACGTCGACAGCTCCGTCTCCGTTTACGTCGGCATTGCCCGATGCTGACGCATCGGGAACGGTGGCCATAACGTCGATGATGGCAGCTATGTCGGCCACATCGACGGTGCCGTCGCCATTCACATCGCCGTCCTTCGTCTTTTGTAAGGGGATGAGCCGAAAGGGAAAAGCGGTAAGCTGGGCGTTTGTGGTGAGTAGGGTTCCGTCGTTATCGACTGTCCAGTATTTGTTTGTTGCCGATGATGTTCCGGAGTGAATGGCATAGCGGTCGGTACCTACAGCGGAGTCAAGGTAGAAAGAGTAATAGAGGCTGCCGAACAGCCTTGTCGTAGTGCCCAGGCCCAGGCTGTCGGGCAGGCTGATAAGGGCGCAGCGCGTGCCGTTGGTGTCGATGAACCACGTCTGCCCTTCGCCGGGAACTGGGGACTGCAAATCCCCTCCAGCCATGAGGCCTTCCTCGAAGGTGACGGGCTGACTCTTCCCGTGACCGGTGAGCAAGCGTCCGTTCTCGGCCTCTTGAATGAGATAATCGCCTGGCTGGATGATAGTTGCGGCAGCTTTGACATAGATGTTGAAGGTGAAAGCGTAGTCTGTGCCGCCAAGGTTAAAGGTTGCTGTGTATTGGCCGCTGGTCTGCAGGTTTTCCAGGGTGAGCGTCTTGCCGTGATAGTCAGCTAAGTCGGCGGAGCCTTTGCCGTCACTCCACGACACCTTCGAGGCGGTGATGATAGTGGGTGTGGTCAGGCCGAGCGTCACGCTGGCGCCCTGTTCCACTATGATGTCCGTGCCTTCGGTGGTCTTTTCGCCAATGGCGTAATAGGGCGAGGCCATGATGACATGGATGTGGAACGACTGGGTGGTGACGGCTCCTCCCTGGTTGGTGAAGGTGACGCTGATGTCTCGGTCTTCCTTGATGTTAGTGATGTTGATATTCTCTGTGGTGGCTCCGGTGGTCCATTTGTAGGTGCCCCATCCCACGGTGGGCTTTACGCTGAGGGTGGCCGTCTTGCCATAGAGTACCGAAATCTCAGAGGTGGCTTCATATACCGTACCGTCGTAGGTGATGCTTGGCGTGAGTCCGTCGGGTGTGCAGTCGCCTTTCGCGGCGATGGGGAAGCATAACTGACTCTGGATGCCGTTCCGGTTGGTGTAGGTGACGCGGTAGACGAAGCTCTTGTCGGTGGTGACGGTGATGTCGCGCGTCGTCTCGCCTGTGTTCCAGAGCCAGTGGCCCGTGTCCTCTTCGCCGTCGGGCAGCTGCGGCATGAGCTTCAGCGTCTGTCCAGAGGGCGGGCACGTGTTGTTGTTAATGGCGAAGGTGTTGACGAGGCCTCCCAGTTCGTTGTGCAGGAGGGTCTGGCCGTTGACCATTCCGCGGGCTTTCTCTTTGGCAAGACTGGGGATGAGGCTGGCCGTGAGCGCCTGACTGTATTCCATCTTCGGCGACAGTTCTGTGGGAACCTTGTCGGCAGGACAGAGCTGTTCGTCGCGGGTGTTCATCAGCACGCTGTAGCCCATGTGGTCGTAGCTTCCGCTGGTGCTGCCCAGAGCGCCCTCGTCGATGCCCATCTGGGTATAAGATATTTCGGAGAAAGGCATTCTAACGCCCTTCACCCCCTCGTAGATGCCGATGACGGTGCCCCAGTAGGGACGCGTCTGTGCGCCGAGAGCAGGGCCGGTCATCAGCCAGGCACGCCCGTCGCTGTAGAAATAGCCGTTGCTTCCGTACATATAGTTAGTCCACGGAAGCCCTTCCAAGCTCTGGGTCTGTGCCGCCACAAACTCGATGCCAGAGGCCAGCCGATGGTCCAGATAGGCGAAGAGGTCGTCGCCCTGGTTCCAGCCCATCTTTGCCAAATCGATGGCCAGTCCCAGCGCCATAGCTGAATGGCCCGTGTCTCGTCCGCTCTCGTTCATCTGCCCCAGACGTCCGTAGGCAGCTTTCTCCAGAGGGCTCTCCACGTCGGTCACCACGAGGTTGCCGAGAAACTCCGTCAGTCCGTCGTTGTGGATGCACAGGGTGCCGTCGGTTTCGCCATGGCCCGTCACCTCGTGCATCGTCGGGGGATTGGTGAAGTTGCCCACTTGGTCATACTTGAAGAACGACAGCCCTTGGTTGTAGATGAACACGTCGTCGCAGAGCACACCGATGCTGACGAGGCAGAGCGCGTTGCACAGCCCCCAGTTGCTCCAGTAGTGTCCCGGGGCCTGCCACCACTTGCCGTTGTTCTCCCACGTACCGTTACGCCCACGCAGAAACCCCAGGCTGGAGGGATACCACACGGTGAGCATCCACTCCTGGAAGGTCTTAAAGTCCTCGCGGCTCCAGCCCTCGTAGTCGCGCATCAGTTCGGCAGCCTGGGCAAACTGGTAGCCATAGAGTCCTGCGGCCAGGGCGTAGTTAGTGTCGCCGCCAATGGCTTTTGTCGTCCTGGCCCAGGCCATGAGTATGCGTACGGCGGCCTTGGCACATTGGGCGTTATCCTCAATCTTCCATCGCAAAGCGTTTTGATAGGCCATGGCAGCCCCTCGGGCGGCGTTCATGTAGTTCTCGCCGCTTCCGCCTCCGCGAACGATGGTCTCCACGGGGTTAGTCTGGACTGATGGCTGGGCGTAGGCTGCGGCCTTCAGCTTGGCGTAGGCCTGCACAACTTTCTCGTTCCCGTTGGCCAGCTGAGCCTTAACACGCTCGAAGTCGGCCTGGGTATGCAGTCCGCCGGGGTGGATAAAGCCACGGTCGACAGGCTGTGATGAAAGGGAAAGCGAAATACTCAGGAAGCAGAATGCGATAGTGAGGAAACGTTTCATAGCCAGTCTTTTCTTGAAATATGGTTTTGTCGCTGCAAAGTTACGAACTTTTTCTCACTTACGTGTAGTTATCGGCAAAAATAAATGCATTTTGAACTGACATTCAACACAAAAACATCCGTTGTGACTGACAAAAGGATACGGTCAGTCATAGAGAATAACCGGACTATAAAAAAGTAAAACAAGTTGTTTTACCTGAGAAAAGTCCGTCCAAACCCATAGAAAGAACGGCTTTTTCTCGACCAAAACAACTTGTTTTACTTTTGCAATGCCGGATGTTGCTGAAAGAGAATACGTTAGTCCCGCTGACTTAGGATAGTTCAAACCGGCCGGAACAGTGACGTGTTAGTTTATCTTCGACGTCAACTCTGAGCGTACACCCTCGTAGCTTTTCAGGAAAGCCTTGGCTGAGCCGAAAGAGAGGAACATGTCGAGGCGAACGGGGATGTGGTTCTGGTCGTCGGTGACGAAGAATCGGATAAGCTCGTGTGTCTTGCCGTTCTCATGCTCATAGAAAGAGAATACGAGGCAGCGGAACTTCTCCTTTGTGCTGCTGACCTTGAAGGTGTCGCGGCCGCGAAACTCCATCCACGAGTTGGATAGGCGCTTGGCATCGCTGATAGGCAGGGCCACAATGTCGCCTTTCTTCATCTTCGAGGCATCGAAGTTGCGGGCACGGAGGAAGATGCTCATCATGTCGTAGATACACGAGGCGTATTCCTTCTCCTGCCACTTGTGCTCACCCTCGTCTGTGATGCGGTGCATCTTCAGGTGGCAGTTGCTGCGCGGGTAAGTGTACCATAGCTCGTCGACGTAATAGCGCTTGCCTTCGCGGGCACCCTTGCGGAAATAAAGGGGCGCAAGGTCGTCTTTGGAACAAAGCGAGAGCAACGTGTCGCGCATCATGAATACATTGTCGAGCTTGTTGTTGCCGCGTGTAATGAGGCTGGCCTTATAGACAGGCTTTCCCTCGTAGGTGCTCTGGGTGGTTTGCATGGTGGCACTTCCCACCTTCAGCCAAACGAACTTCCAATTGAAGTGGAGGTCGTATTCCAGTTTCTCGCCAGCCTGGAACGCTGTGTTCTCGATGCCGCACTGCGCACTTGCGCTGGCGCTAAATAAAAATGAGAAAATGAAAAAATGAAATAGCTATCAGTCTCATAATTCCTAATTCTTAATTCCTAACTCTAAACTCTTAACTCCTAACTCTTAACTCCTAACTCCTAACTCATCAAAGGTTCACTCCTTTTTCCTTCATGTATTCTTTTCCCAGCTTCTTTGCCCTTTCCAGGTTGAGGCTTTTCTGTTTCTTGGCAACTTCGGGCTTCTGCTTGATAATCGCTTCGGGCTTCTGCTTGTAGCGGGGCTTGGCGGTGAGGTTCCATTGCCGCTTAACGTCCCATTTCTGCTTGCACTCAACTTCCTCGTTGAAGTAGAACACCTCCTCTGGCTGGCGGTCTTCGTCATAGCATCCTGTGTCCCAGATGTCGTTGTCGTTCATGTCGATGAAGGCCCGCAGATAGTATTTCCCTGGCTTTACGTAGTTGAATTTCACCTTTCCTGCGGCATCGGCTTTCATTTGCTTAGCTATCTTGTCAGACCCGTCGATAAGCATCACGCAGACCTTGGTGGGGTCGGCGTTCTTGGGTATGCCGCTGAGCTCCACGTCCAGGGTGCTGAAATCTTCCTCGCCCTTTACCTTGATGCCCACCTTCTTCTTGTCGGAGCAGAGGCCGTAGATGCTTTCAAAGGCTGCCGAGTCTATTTCTAAGCTGAGCGTCATCTTCGGCTGCGTGTCGACCTTTATCTCATACTTTCGTGTGGAGATTTGTTGCAGTTCGTGCGGACAGTTGTACCATGCGGAGTCTATTTCCTGATAAAGATGTATGCCATCTTCGTTTAGTCTGGCCAACGGTTCAGGCACCTCGATGAAGATACGTTGCTTAGGTTCTATGTTGCCGTTGGCGCTGATGTCCACTTGGAGCATCTTCGGCGGAATGATGCTGTCGTAGGCTTCGCCAGATTTCTTTTTCTTCTCCTGCTCTTTCTGCCATTGTTCCAGTTCCTTCTGCTTCTCCTTCATTCGCTTCTCGTAGCTCACTTTGGCATAGCCGGCGATAGTGTCTACCTTCTCCACCAACTGTCCGAGGGTGTCGGTGGCGAGGTAGGTCATTTCTATATCCAGCGTGTCTAGGTTGATGAGCGTGGTGTCGGCAATCCAGTAGAGAAGCGTGTCTTTCTTTTCTGAGGCTTCGAGCACGAAGGAGTCGGTACTGTCGAAGTTCAGACCGCGCAGCTTAGGCAGCGAGTCGCAGCCGTAAGTGAAGAAGATCCCCAGTTTGTTGGGCTCGTTGCGCTCAATCTTCAGGAACGAACGGTCGGTGTTGGGCTCCTGGAAACAGAGCAGGGTAACGTCGTCAGGCAGGAAGTGGGTGTAGCCTATCCGCTTGATGTCGAGGATGTGGAGCGAGTCGCGCCAGATGGTGTCGGGTCGTGTGTCGGGCTTGCACGAAGGCTCAATCTTGTCGCGTGAGAAGCCCAACTGCTCGCTCTTCTGGCTGAGCACGAAGTCGCCGTCGGCATCTTGCAGGGCAAAGGCGCGGTAGGCTCCAGGGGCTACGCCCTTGATGGTGAACTTTCCGCTACTGTTCGTTCGCGAGATACGAATCATAGGCTCCTTGCGGAAGATGCTGTCGGGCGCATCGTAAGGATAGAGTCCCACGCTGATGCCTTTGATGGGCTCCAGGTTTTCGGCGTTCAGACAGTAGCCCGAGACCTCGAGGGTGTCTATCTGGTCGCCTGTGGAGAACGAGAAGGTGTAGTTACCCATAGGGTTACTCTCGTTGTTGTCGACGATGGCATCGCTGAAGTCAACGGTATAGGTGGTATTGTCTTTCAGCGAGTCCTTCAGTTCTACAATGATGCGCTTGCCTGCAGCCTTTATCTCGGCCTGCTCTATCTGTGGCGGCGATACGATGACCTTTTCCTGAGCGTTCTCAATCTTGATGAATTCGTCGAAGTTGATGGTGATCTTCTTCGCCCTCACATTAGTTCCTTTGTCCTCGGGGGTGGAGCTGACAACCTTCGGCGGATTCTCGTCGTACCATCCGCCGTCGGGGCTGCCCATACGGGCACAGGCCGAAAGAAATAAGAGCAATATCAATGAAAAGTATTTAGCCATTTCTTTCATCCTCCAACTCCAAATCTACACTCCCAGTAGCTGACGCAACTGTTCGATGGTGGTCTTTATCTTCTCGTAGTTGTCCATGAGCGACACGTCGAAGATGTATCGTGCCTTATTATAATATGTTTCGCGTGCGTGAACCTGCTCCTTGATGAAAGCCTCCAGTTCCTCCGGACTCTTACCCTTGAGTAGCGGTCGCTCTGTTCGGGCCATTCGAAGATGGTCAATGAGCACATGTGGCTCGGCCTTGAGGTAGACCACCTGTCCCTGCTCGTTCATGTAGTCCATGTTGTCGAAGAAACAAGGCGTTCCTCCGCCGCAGCTGATGACCACATCCTCAAACTCGGCCACTTCGTGGAGCATGTTGTGCTCTATGCGGCGGAAAGCCTCCTCGCCCTCTTCTGCAAAGAGCTGTGCGACGGTCTTGTGGCGGCGGCTCTCTATGTACCAGTCGAGGTCGTAAAAGGTTACGCCCAGCTCCTTTGCCAGTGCCCGACCGATAGTGGTCTTGCCGGCGCCCATGTAGCCTATGAGTAAGATTCTAATCACTCTGCTTTCACTCCCTTTTTCACGAGGTTCATGCACTCTTCGTAAGTCATGTCCTTGGCCCGTTCGTGCATGGATTTCGGTATGCGGAAATTCTTGCCGTCGTAGTTCAGGTAGGGTCCGAAACGGCCGTTGAGTATCTCCAGCTTCGGGTCTTCCTCAAACACCTTCAGATGCTTCTGTGCGTCGGTCTTGCGCTTCTCCTCGATGAGCTTAGCGGCCTCCACGATACTGATTTCCAGCGGGTCCATGTCCTTGGGAATCGGGGTGTAGATTTTCTTGTGGAGCACATAAGGACCGAAGCGTCCTGAGCCCACGGTAACGGGTTCGCCCTCATACTCTCCCAGCATACGTGGCAGCTTGAACAGCTCAAGGGCCTGCTCCAGCGTGACGCTATCCATGCCAATCTCTTTCGGCAGATGGGCAAAGAGCGGCTTGTTCTTCTCGTCGGCGGTACCAATCTGTATGACAGGGCCGTAGCGGCCAATCTTCACGAACACCGGGCGTCCGCTCTTCGGGTCGTTGCCCAGCTGACGCTCGCCGGCCTTGTGCTCTGAACGGGCATTGATGGTCTTCTCTACCGTAGGCTCGAAGGTCTTGTAAAAGCTTTGCATCATCTTCTCCCAATGCGTCTTGCCCTCGGCTATCTGGTCAAAGTCCTGCTCCACCTTGGCGGTGAAGTTGTAGTCCATGATAGTAGGGAAATTCTCCATGAGGAAGTCATTGACCACAGTTCCTATGTCTGTAGGAAGTAGCTTGCCTTTCTCGTTGCCCACGGTCTCCACACGCTGTTTGCTGGTGATGACCTTTCCCTTCAGGCTGATGACCTCATACTGGTGTTCTTCGCCCTTCTTGTCACCCTTGATGACATAATCGCGCTGCTGAATGGTGGAGATGGTCGGAGCGTAGGTTGAAGGACGGCCAATGCCCAGCTCCTCGAGCTTGTGCACCAGCGATGCCTCAGTATACCGCTGTGGTCCCTGGGTGTTGCGCTCGGTGGCAAGAATCTCACGTCGGATGAGTTCCTGACCTTCGCTGAGCGGCGGAAGCACGTGGCTCTGCTCCTCGTGGTTTTCATCTTCGTCATCAACGCTCTCACGATAGACCTTCAGGAAACCGTCAAAGCGGATAACCTCGCCTTGGGCGATGAAGCTGGAAGTCTGGGGTGAGGTGATTTCTACCGTTGTCTTCTCAATCTCTGCGTCGGCCATCTGGCTGGCGGCCGTGCGCTTCCAGATGAGGTCGTAAAGTCGCTTCTCCTGCATGGTGCCGTCGATGCTCGTCTGATCCATGTACGTCGGGCGGATAGCCTCATGGGCTTCCTGGGCACCCTTAGAGCTTGTCTGGTACTGACGCACTTTAGAGTAGTCGGTTCCGTAGAGTTCAATGACCTTAGCCTTCGAGGCATTGATGCACAATGAGCTCAGGTTCACCGAGTCGGTACGCATGTAGGTGATGCGTCCATTCTCGTAAAGGTGCTGGGCCACCATCATTGTCTGGCTGACAGTAAATCCCAGTTTGCGGGCGGCCTCCTGCTGAAGTGTCGAAGTGGTAAAGGGAGGTGCCGGTGTACGCTTCATGGGTTTCTTCTGTATGCTACTGATAGTGAACGTAGCATCCTTGCATTCCTCCAAAAATGCATTTACCTCTTCCTTGGTCTTCAGACGCTGTGCCAGCATGGCTTTCACCTCACTCTGCGATCCGTCGGCATTCTGCACACCGAAGATGCCCTGCACGCTGTAATAGGTTTCGCTCTGGAAAGCCTGAATCTCGCGTTCGCGCTCCACGATAAGACGTACTGCCACGCTCTGCACACGACCGGCAGAGAGGGCTGGCTTCACCTTGCGCCACAATACCGGCGACAGCTTGAAACCCACCAGACGGTCGAGAACACGACGGGCCTGCTGGGCGTTCACCAGGTCCATGTTCAGCGTACGAGGATGCTCTATGGCCTCCATAATGGCCGGCTTCGTAATCTCATGGAACACGATGCGCTTGGTGTGCTGCTCGTCAAGACCCAGCACCTCGCACAGGTGCCAGGAGATAGCTTCTCCCTCGCGGTCTTCATCGCTCGCAAGCCATACCTGCGAGGCTTTGTTCGCATTTGAGCGAAGTTCGCCCACCAGCTTTTTCTTCTCATCGGGAATTTCGTATTCAGGCTCCAGCGTATGTTCGTTGATGCTCAGCTCCTTCTTCTTCAGGTCGCGAATGTGACCGTAGCTCGACATCACCTTGTAGTCTGAGCCAAGGAATTTCTCAATGGTTTTCGCCTTTGCCGGCGACTCCACTATAACCAGGTTTTTCTGCATAATTCTCCTTATGTTATTACTTTTGGGGTGCAAAAGTACATAAAAAGAATATTACCACATTATTTATATATACCTTTTTGTGTTTTCTTAACGATTCTAAAATAATGTGGCCTCTGAATTTCTGCAGTCTTTATTCCCCCGGGTGGTAGTCCTCCACGAGGTAGATAGGCCGGCGTTTTGACTCGTTGAAAACACGTCCGAGGTACTCGCCAATGATGCCGAGGCAGATGAGCTGCACGGCACCGAGGAAGAGCATGACGCAGATGAGTGTGGGGTATCCGGCCACGGGGTCGCCGTAGATGATGGCCTTGACTAAGGTATAGAAAAGGTAGACAAAGGCTCCGGCACCCGTGATAAATCCCAGAAGTGTGGCCAGCCGTAGCGGGGCTGTGGTAAAGCTGGTGATGCCCTCGATGGCGAAGCCCGTGAGCTGAAGAAGACTCCAATGGCTCTCCCCGAAGCGCCGCTCCTCCTGATTGAAGAGTATTTCTTTCTTGCGGAAACCTATCCAGCAGAACAGTCCCTTGGTGTAGCGCTCACTCTCACGTAGCTGGCGAAGGGCGTTGATGCACTTGCGGTCCAGCAGACGGAAGTCACCCACGTTCTGAAGCATCTCGAAGCGGGTGGAACGGGCCAATATGCGGTAGAAGAGCATAGTCAGACGGCGGCGCAGCCATCCTTCCTTGCCTCGGGTGCGACGGCGGGCATATACATCCTCGTAACCCTGCTCCCACCATTGCAACATCTCGGCGATGACGTGGGGAGGATGCTGCAGGTCGGCATCGATGACTACGGCGCAATCGCCTGTAGCATGGTCGAAGCCGGCAAGCATGGCTGCCTCCTTGCCAAAATTGCGCGACAGATTGACGAAGGCCACGCGGCGGTCTATTTCTGCCAGCGAGGCGATGATGGCCTGGGTGGAGTCCGTGCTTCCGTCGTTGACGAACAGCAGTTCCAGGTCGTAGGCCGGCAGACTGTCGGCTAACTGGCAGAGGCTCTCATAGAGCTTCTGCAACGATGCCTCCTCGTTGTAGGCAGGGACGATGATGCTAATTCTCTTCTTCATAGGGTGTGACCTCTTGATATTCTGTCTTGTCTCTTATCTTCCTGGCAGTAGTGGCCATGACGTCGATGACAGAGCCGATGTCGGCCACGTCGACCGCGCCGTCGAGGTTGACGTCGGCATTACGGGCTGACACGGGGTCTGCCCCTACACCGGTCATTACATCGATGATACAGCCGATGTCGGCCACGTCGACCGCGCCGTCGAGGTTGACGTCGGCGTCGGCGTCGGTGAGGTCGTATTCCTCCAGCATCATCCTGCGGAAATAGTCCACGTTAGCTTGAGCTACGTTGCAGGAGTCTACTAAGAAAGAGTTGAACTTCTCCTGCTGGGTATCACCTTCGAGTGTCATGATGTAATTGTACAACGTGTCGATGATTTCCTTCTTGTTGTAGCTGTTGTAGAAGTAGGTCAGTTCGTAGTCCTTTATCATGTTTTCGTAGTCCACTCCCAACAGTCCTTCCAGCAACAAGGAGAAGTAGCCCGTCCGGTCGGCACCTGAGACACAATGGAAATAGACATTGCGCTCTTTGACGAAATTCTGTATGATAAAGTCAAACTCTCTCTTCCACTTCAGTTTGTATGTTTTGTTTTGGAGATGATCCGGGATCTGTCCGCTGTTTCTGGTGTAATAATATGGCGGATAGGATGAATTTCCCCACATGTTGGACTTGAATCCGAAGGCCGACTCACCATTACCGACATTGTAAGTGGCACGCATGTCTATCTCGGCCTGTATCTCCAGGTCTTCAGTCAGGATGGCCAGACTGGCAGAGTCTACGCTGTGATTTCCGTTCAGCTCGCTGCCCCGGAACAGCTTTCCGTATTTTATGCGCCTTCCGTCCGTCGTAGGCCATCCTCCCAGGTCGCGGATGTTATTAGCCCCAGGCACGTAAATCATGCGCACCTGGCCCTTGGTGTGTATCTTGCCGCTGGCCACGCACTCACCGTCAGCCTCAATCATGTAGTAGTAGACGCGCTGGGGTATGAGGTTGTAGAGCTCATATTCATTGGTGCCTTTGGCAATGACCTTGGTGTGCACGCCCTCGCTGAAGTCGGCATTCTCGGCGTAAGTGAGCAGCAGCGAATCGGCATCGTTGTCGGGGATGGCGATGACTGCAGGCTGCGGGATGTCGCGTCGCTCGGGAGGTGCCACGTTGTAGGCCGCTACCTGGCTGGAGTCCTCGCTCGAGGTGTAGGTCACCTCTTGCAGGAAACGCGTCACGGCATCGTTCTCAACGTTCACTGTGATGATGTTGCCGATCTGCGCTGAGGCGCATAGCGCAAAGGCAAATAACACGGGAAAGAATTGCTTCATATCTAATTCATATAATTCATATAATTCGTATAATTAATTCGTTTAATTCGTCTAATTCGTGGTTCCACTCTCGTTTAATTCGTGGTCACTCTCTTTATTCTCCTATGAATATTTGTGGTGGGCTTCGTAAACACCAGGAATGGTTTGCCGTCTACTTTTACCACCTCGAAGTTAAAGTCGTCCAGTTCGTATTCGTTGCCTTGATAGGCCACGAGCCGTTGGTGGGGCATCAGTTTTGACAGGTCCTCGTCGTTGAGCACGAAGGTCACGTTCTTCACGTCCCGGTCATTGTTCATGCGCCACACGTAGAGGTCTCTGTTGCGGTCGAGTGTGCAGGTGGTAAAGGCGGTGCTGTCGCTCTCGATGCGCTCTATGACGTCTTCTGGGAGGAATGTCAGCCGCTCCTTGCCGTATAGTCGGGCGGCACAGCGCATATTGATGTCGTTGGCGTCGAATCCCATGTAGGAACAATAGAACCCGAAGTCGAACGAGCTGTTCACGTAGTGCTCACGGAAAAAGTCCATCACCTTGTTCTCTCCTTCCCGGGGTATGCGCACGCTTATCAGTTCACGGCCTGGCTCCTTCATCTGCTGTTCGGCTTGTTGCCAGTTGTCGGCGTTCTCAGCCCTTACCATGTATGCCGGGATATAGGCCAGCAACATGATGCCGCAGCATACACAGGTCATTATCCGTTTCGCACGTCCGGACATAGCCACCATCAGAATCCTTGCAAGCAGGAGCATGGCGATGAAGTCGGCAAAGAAGGCCACGCGCTCCAGCGTCGTACCGCAAAGCAGCGTGATGGCTAAGGCCACAGTCAGGGCAATATATTCATATCGGTGGTTGGAAAGGTGAGCCCGCAGAAACTCCGTACGCCGTTGGAGGGGATTTGTAATCCCCGACCGTCGCCACATCACTATCAGGACTATGACAAGCACCCACGTCACCCTCACGTTGGTAATCGCGTTCACCGCCCCGTTCACCATTCGGCTCGTCAGGCTCATGCCCTCGCCGGCACGGTTCCAGATGCCGGGAGACAGCATGCAGAGTGCCGTCCCCGCCATGAACAGGAACATGCAGGCCAGCGTCCACCTATGCTTATGCAGGCTTTTCCTGTTAACGACAATCCACGCGACGAAGGCTATGCTCACCGGCAGCGACAGCGCCTCGTGGGTCCATCCCGCCAGTAGCGCCAACAGGAGCAGCAAATAATGACGTGGGTCATGGGGACAGGAACGCTGACCCAGCATTGGGTCAGGTGCCTGTCCCCATGACCCTACCAAAAGCGCCATCACAGCCACCGTCGGCCAAAGGTAGTTGAACGACCCTAAGCCCCACACCATTGTCGTGCGGAAGCCCCTGAACACCACAAACAGCAGCATTGTCACCATCACGGCCACATGCAGGCAGTCCCGCTTGTCTGTCCCCGTCGTCCCGTCATTTCTCAGGGATTTGTCATCCCCGCCCTCCCTGCTACACACCCACTTCGTGCTCAGGTGTATCAGCAGCACGAACATCAGCGTGTTAGCTACCTGCAGCACCACCGGCGGCGCAAACACCAGCATGGCCTGAGCCAGCAGGTGAGGGATGAACCGCCCGTTGACGCTCATGTAGTGAGCCCATTGCGAGCGCAGCAGGTCGCCCAGCCCGCCGATGGTCTCCACAGGAGCCGTGTCGTCCGTCTGCCAGGCAAACCGGTAGATCATGTCGTCGCTCAGCGTCGGCACGTCCATCAGGTTCAACCACAGCATAGCAAAGCCCACCACCATGAGGAAAAGCCAGTAGCCATCGCCCTCACGGCTTGTTCGTGTCAGGGCGAAACGCACCATCAGGTAGTTCACCGGCACGGCCACCACATAGACCGGCAGCGGTGCCAGCTGCTCCGAAACGCCAAGGCCGATGAACAGGTTGAGCAATATAATCTGTATGAAGTAGTTCGTCGCGTGGCTCAGCCCGAAGCTCACGAACCGCTGCACCGAAGTGCCTACCCGGAAGGTGAACTTCGACGAAAGTCCATAGTTGCACAGGAAGCTCACCACATAGCCCACGGTGAACGCCGCGTTGTGGCTCATATAGGGAAGGAGCACATAGTAGATGGCATAATGGATGGCCGTGGCCAATAGGCCCACCACCACGAAACGGCTCATCTCTTTCATGCGCTCTTTATCCATAACAGCTTGCAAAGTTACTCATAATTCTCCTTACCGCCAAATTTTCCCGCCATTTTCTTTCCCGCCCATTCTTTTTCGGAATCAGACAAGCGAAACTCCCTGCGGAGAATAAGCCGTTCTTTCTCCTCGAATAAGCCGTTCTTTCTCCTCGAATAAGCCGTTCTTTCTCCTGGAAAAAGCCGTTCTTTCTCACAACCTGCAAATTTTCCCCCTTTTTCTTTGCCAGTTCCCAACTATTTAGTAATTTTGCAGCCAATAATACTAAATATAACAAAAACACTACCATGTTAGACAAAGAATTCAGGTATTACCTCGACCATCAAGAGGAATTGCTGCCAATTTACAACGGGAAATACGTTATGATAGTTGGCAACGAGGTTGTTGGGGCTTGTAACACTATCAGCGAAGCCTATTATAAAGGAAAACACGAGTACGGACTTGGAAATTTCCTTGTACAGTTATGTACCCCTGGCGACAGCGCATATACAGTTACATATCATACCCGTTACAAATGAAACCTGTTCCATATACACAAACATACGTAAAACCGGCGTTATGCATATCTACTGCTTGCAAAATTAGTGAGCCGTATGATGCCAATATGGATTCAAATGACCATCCGCCTTATATTGAGTTGAAAGCGATATGGGACACAGGAGCTATGCGGTCTACCATTTCCACACAAATAGCAAATAAGTTGAACCTGATTCCTCTCGGACAAACGCGTGTTTGCCATGCTGATGGAGAGAGCATCTGCAACTACTATGTTGTCAATCTTCTTTTACCAAACAAAATAGAGATAAAGATGCTCATGGTTAACGACGGTAAACTTACAGACACAGACATGTTAATAGGCATGGACGTTATTTCACTTTGTGACTTCACTATTACTAATCCAGGGGCAGAGACGAAGTTCTCTTTCCAAGTACCCAGTTCACTTGATATAGACTTCGAGAAATATTGATATAACTCTTAAAAGGATGAACTATGACGTAGACCGAAAGACGGAGAACGGCTTGCACCTATTTCATTTTGTTCCAAATACCAATCGAATAACTAATTTCAAAAATACCATTAACTTAAAACAAATCAGTATTATGATCAAGAAAATGTTTATTCTATGTGTGGCCATGTTGTGGACAGTAACCCTTATGGCCCAGCAAATCGCAGTGGTGTCAGGCGGCAACACAAGTATCTACAGTACACTCAAGGATGCCATCGAGGCAGCACCGGCAGGAAGCGTCATCTACCTGCCCGGCGGAGGATTCCCCATTTCAGATGACGTGAAGATAACCAAGAAGCTCAACATCATTGGCATCGGCTATTGGGTAAAGGGCGATAATGTCGACGGATATACCTCCATACTGGGTAACCTGTTCTTCAACGAGGGCTCAGACGGCAGCTCCGTGATGGGCGTTTACATGACGGGTAATATATATATCGGCAACGATGGCAAGAAGGTGGACAACGTGCTGGTGCGATATAACTGGATTAATGCAGTGGATGTGAATAACAATGCTTGTATGGGAACGGTAGTGAACCAGAACTATTTACGAGGTACTTCAAATTTCCACGGGGCACCAGGCGAGTTTACCAATAATAGAGCCAATGTTGTTCATGACCTTGACAATGGTAACATAGAATATAATATTTTAGATCGAATACAAAATTGTAATAATACGTCTATTAATGGTAATGTTTTATCTAACTATAGTGGTAATGATGATTGTCAGGTATGGAATAATATATGTTTCTGGGTATGGGGCGAAGATTGTATCGTTACTGGAAATTGGAATGAAATTTTCGTGAACAATTCCGGCATCGACCCCAAAAGCGACTTTCACTTCAAGGGCGACTGGGCGCAGTACAACGGCCATGTGGGCATTTATGGTGGTTCCGGTTTCAGCTCCTCCACCCTGCCTCCCGTTCCCTACATCGTGGCCAAGCAGATTCCCGAGCAGACCGATGCCAACGGCAAGCTGAACATCAAGATCCGCGTCCGTGCCGGGGAGTAAAACTAATATCGTTCCCATGACGGCACGTAACCACTTGACGCTGAAAGCTTCATCGCTCAGTAACATCGTTCCCATGACGACCCGTAACCACTTGACGCTGAAAGCGTCATCGCTGAGTAACATCGTTCCCATGACGACCCGTAACCACTTGACGCTGAAAGCGTCATCGCTCAGTAACATCGTTCCCATGACGACCCGTAACCACTTGACGCTGAAAGCTTCATCGCTCAGTAACCGTAGGTCGTTTCGACCTGCGGAGAGCAGGGTGTACGGGGTGTGCACTCTGAAAGAGTGCCCCATCACCTGTCTGGGCGACCCCGTTAGGGTCGGTCTGCGTTGACAGCTCTATCCGCAGGTCCGTCAGACGCTGCGGTTATGGAGCGACGACACTTTCAGCGTCTATTCGTGTCATTCTATTATTATACGTATTTCCTATTAATACTACATTCATGAAACGACATATATTATTCATACTCACCCTTCTTTTGGCGGTACCGCTAAGCATCTATTCTGTGCCCGCAAAGCCAGGCGTGAAGAAAACCCTGACGCTACCAGATGGCACCAAGGTCGTGGCCGAGCTGGTGGGCGACGAGTTTGGCAGCTACTGGCGTGGCACCGACGGCAAGGCATATAGTCTATTGCCAGGAAAAGATGTATATAAAGTGGTCGATGCCAAACAAATTATGCAATTTTCCAAAGAGCGGCGAACTCTGGCAAATAAAGAGAGCAGCATGAGACGTCTGGCACGTCAAAACATGCGCAAGGTAAGCAGTAGTATTACCGGGCAAAAGAAAAGCTTGATCATTTTGGTTAATTTTAAAGATGTGAAGTTCCAAGAAAGCAACAACAAGGAACTTTATGAAAAAATTACCAATAAGGTTGGTTTTTCCGAGGGACCTTTTAAAGGGTCTGTACATGATTATTTCTATGATCAGAGTTTAGGTGCCAGTGAGCGCTTCGAACTGAGTTTCGATGTTGTGGGACCATATACATTATCTAAAGAGATGGCATATTATGGCGAGCAATACGAGATAGATAAGAAAAAAATAGATGACAGGCATCCAGGAGAAATGGTGACAGAAGCCATTAAACTGGCTGAAGCTGATAAGTCTGCGAATGTTAACTTCGCTGACTACGTATGGAACAGCGGAAATAAAGAAGTTGAACTTGTGTTTGTCATATACGCTGGAACAAACCAGGCCGAATACGGCGGTGAAAATACCATCTGGCCACATAAATCCTCTCTTTCTAATGAAAAAAAATTTAGAAACGATGGATCAGGTGCCCTGACAATAGATGGTGTTACTATTGACACCTATGCATGTAGCAGTGAACTCAATGGTGACGGAAATATTGCTGGCATAGGTACCATTTGTCACGAATTCAGTCATTGTCTGGGGCTTCCAGACACATATGACACAGAATATAATGGTGGACAGGGTATGGGCTATTGGGATTTGATGAGTAAAGGTAATTACAATGGCGATGGTTATCAGCCTGCAGGATATACCAGCTTTGAACGATGGTTTATAGGATGGAAGGAACCCGTGGAACTCAGTAGTGACAGATCCGTGAATGGGATGAATCCGCTACAAGAGAGTGGCGAGAGCTACGTTATTTATAATTCTGGCCACGCTAACGAGTTTTTTCTTTTGGAAAATCGGCAGAAGACCGGATGGGATGCCAGTCTGCCAGGGAAAGGGTTGCTTATTACACATGTTGATTACGATAAGAATGCATGGGACAGGAATGATATAAACGTTGTTCCCACCCATCAGCGCCAGACATGGATTCCCGCAGACAATGTCTATAATTCAATAGTAAATGAAGAGAACAAGATAAGTCACACTTTTGATGGCATGGCTACAGATACGTATCCATACGACGATAACGACTTCTTCAATAGATATTCCAAACCTGCTGCATCACTCTATAATGCTAATATCTATGGAGAGAGATTTCTGGAGTCGTCAGTAGAAAATATCACTCAAAACTATGACGGCACGATGTCTTTCGATTATCATGAATCTGCTGATTACTTAAAAGTCACCTCGTACGGCTTTGAGGAATGGGACCTTATTGAAGGATGTTTTCATGGAACGACTTTAAAGGGTAGTGTCACTCTGCAGAATAACTCAGACATTAATGTTAAGAAAACCATTAAGGTGTGGCTGATAGATTTGGATGGTTTTGACAATTCAATGATAATGAGGTATTATCCTATCAACATTGATATTCCTCCCCATGAAATTATTGAATACGAATTCCAGTTCATGAATCTTATAGAAGAGCATACCTATTATGTGTCTATATACGATAACAATGGTGAGTTAGTTAAGTCAGAGTTGATGCTCTGTAAGGATGACGTGGACATCGACGAGACTATAGAGGGTAATGAGAACCTGGCGTCCTTCGAATACTGGTTTGATGATAACTCCGACACTCGCGTGGAAGTGATGCTGAACAATAATAGGGCGACGGTGAAGGAAAGCATCTACCCTGACTTCCTCGATGATGGTGTACACCGTCTGAACTTCCGCGTGAAGCGTAACGACGGAATGTACTCATCAGTGAGCAGCTCTTCTTTCTTGAAACTACCGAGGGAACAGGAAAGTCGCGTGGACTATTGGCTTGACGACGATTTGGACAACAAGCAGACGCTGGAAATTGAGAATACTGAGGACGAGCAGCTGCTGACCCTTGACTTCAGCGACAACGCGAAGTTCTCCTATGGTTTTCATAAGCTGAACATGAAGATGACGTTGAAGGGTAGCTTGTCGGGCACCGTCATCTCGCAAGGCCTAATGAAGCTGCCGACAGGTTTCGCTAATGAACTGGAATACTGGTTCGACAATGACATTGCCCATGCACAGCGACTGACAGGCAAGAGAGCCGAGACGGGCGAGGCAGGATTTATCTATGTCAATGAACTTGACCTTAGTGCCTTGCCGGTCGGCATTCATACGCTAAACATGCGTGCTGTCAGCCCGTCGGGACTTATTAAGAGTAGCGTCTTCAGCTATCCCGTTATGAAACTGCCCATGGGTCAGGCCACTCAGGTGGAATACTGGTTCGACAATGATATTGCTAATCCACAGCGACTGAATGGCAAAAGGGCTGAGGCGGGCGAGCCGGGATTTATCTATGTCAACGAACTTGACCTTAGTGCCCTGCCCATAGGTATTCATACCCTGAACTTCCGTGCCGTCAGTCCCTCTGGAACTATCAAGAGCAGTATCATCAGCCAACCTGTGATGAAACTGCCCATGTCTCAGGTCGGCCAGCTGGAATACTGGTTCGACGGCGACATTGCCCATAGCCACACGCTGAGCGGCAGCGGCGATGCCATGAGCCTCACAGGCTGCCTCTTTACTGGAGACCTCGACCTTACCGGCATCACTCCCGGCCACCACCGGCTGTACTACCGAGCCAAAAGCAGCAACGGACAGACAGCAACGTCCATCGGTAGCGCGGCCATCATGGTGAAATCGCAATATGGTGCTGACGGCGAGGCTACGATGGCCTCCTACAGCGTCATCGTTGACGATGAGCTGGTGAGCTATGGTCCGTTGGCTGCCAGGCAGGAAGTGACGTTCTCCTACGCGCTTGACACTAAGGATTTGACCCCCGGAGTTCATAAATTGAAGACTACTTTCTGGAACTCCTTCGGCCTGAGCGTTACGGAGCAGGTACCCTTCAAGGTGGTGGAAGGCATTCATGGCGACGTGAACTGTGACGGTGGCGTAGACGTGGCCGACATCGCGACCATCATTGATGTGATGGCAGGCAATGCA
>JAGCNO010000113.1 GCA_017645905.1 Prevotella sp.
AAATTATATTGTTTCTTTTAGGAGTTAAATCGGGAGTTAAAGACGGAGTTAAATCGGGAGTTAAAGTGGACGAATGATTTTGCTGCCGACGAGCCACCGACAAGACTGCCGAAGGTTCCGCAAGCAACTCGAGCGAGCTCGGTTCTTCTCTCACTTAATCATGACCTTGCGTCCTCCGTGGATGAACACGCCCTTGGCGTTGAGCTTCTTGCCTTGCAAGCGTCCTTCGGCCGAGCGGCCGTCGAGCGTGTACCAGCTATCGTCTCTAACTTCTTTCGCTCGACCTTGGTCGCTTGGCTCGCCAAGAACTCCTTTAACTCCCGTTCCCGCAATCGCCTGCACGTTGAAGTCCTGCCACTTTGGCATGGCCTTGTAGGTCTCGACGGCCTCCTCGGGCACGTAGAGGGTGATGTCCGCCTGCGCCATCTGTAAGAAAGCCATCATGTGCAGCGTCGGGGGCGTGGTGGCCAGACAGGTGATTTCCGTCAGCTTGTTACATTCCAAAAAGGGCGTCAAGCCGATGTTGGTGACGGCGGCGGGGATGGTCACGCTGCGGAGCGACGTGCATTGGAAGAACAGGGCCGTCGCAACCTCGGTGATGTTCGGGGGCAGGATGATGGACTCCAGCGACGCGCATTGGTAGAATACACTTGTCTCAATCTTTGTGACGGACTCCGGGAAACTGACTTTCTGCAGCGAGGTACAATTGTAGAATGCGGCATCGCGAATGGTGGTGACACCATCGGGGATGGCAATCGTCTGCAGATGGGCTGCGTAGGCGAATGCACTTTGGCCAATGGTTTTCACCGGGAAATCCAGGGTGTAGAACTTGTCAGCCTTGCCGGCGGGATAGATCAGCAGCGTGTCCTTGTCGGCTGTATATACCACGCCGTCCGCCGAGCAGTAGGCGGGGTTGGCGGGGTCGATGTTGATTTCTTTCAGCGACGAGGCCCCAAAGAACATACGATACGTCAGTTCCGTCACAGAGGCGGGAATCGTGACCGAAGTAAGGAACGCCAGATCCTGGAAGGCTCTGCCGTCTATGCTCGTCACCGTCGTGGGCACGGTGTACGTCTTGCCGGCCATCTTGGCGGGATAGCAGATGAGTCGCGTCTGCGCCTTGTCCATCAGCACACCGTCGAAGACGCCGAAGTGCGTGTTGCCCTCGGCCACGGTGACGCTTTCCAGGGCTGGACACTCGCCGACGGCGTCCCTTCCCATCTCCGTGACGCTGGCGGGGATGTGCAGGTGTGTCAGGTCGTAGGCGGCAAAGGCGGCAGTGCCGATGGTGGTCACCCCCTCCGGAATGTCAACGGTGGTCAGCCCACGGTTTTCGCAAAAGGCATACGATCCGATGACGCGCAGCGTCTGCTTCGGCAGCTGTATCGACGTCAGCGTTGATTGCAAGAAGGCCTCTTCGCCGAGTGCGGTCACGGCGTATGCGGTGCCGTCCTGCTTCACGGTGTCGGGCACCACGATGTCGCCCTGATACCTGAAACCTTTGGGTTTGACGACTTCCGCCGTCTTCTCCTCGTTGTTCAACACGTAATAGACACCGTCGATCAATGTGGCGTCCTGCGCCCAGGCTCCTTGCACCATCAGCAGCAGGGCAGCCGCGATAATCATAAAAAACTTTTTCATATTATACATTAATTATTTAATTGCTGAGACATAACGGCCCGCCTCCAGCAGCTCCGCGCCGCTGGAATGCAAACCGCCGGGACTCCTTGCGGGAAGTCTCGGCGGAAAATCTGTAGGGGGGAATGTGTCGGGGTTAGAGCGGCTCGGCCTGCCAGTCGGTGATGTTGCGCTCCTCGGAGGAGAAGGCGATGCCGACCTTGGTGACGGGGCGGCCGTCGAGGCGGTACTTCTCGGCGTAGCCTTTGCGGTTTATCTGGTCGAGCGCCTCTTGTACGGGCTTGTCGTACTTCAGCTCCATGACATAGATGCATCGTGGCATCTTCAGCGTGATGTCGGAGCGCCCCTTGGCGGTAGGCTCCTCGGCGCGGACGTCAGCCCCGAAGGCCACGAGCAGCGTGTAGAGCAGCGCGTGGTAGTGGTGTTCGTTCTGGTTATCCTGCGCCCACTGGTAGGGCACGCTGGCGAAGAACGTCTTGATGGCTTCGATGAAGGCGGGGAGGTCGTCGCTCTCCCGGAAGTCGTAGTAAGCCAGCTGCAGTGACGAGCTTTGCCGCGTATCCATCTGTCTTGCGGTGACGTGCCTGAACAGGCACTCAGCAAAGCCTTTCCGCACTTCGGCGTTAGGGAACCCCAATGTGTAAACGACATCGAAGTCGTATGTCTTGCAGTCCTTGATGGTGAGGTAGCCGCTTTGGTAGAGGATGGGCAGCGGATTGTCGAAGCTCTCGAATGGCAGGTCGAAGGCCGTACTGGGCAGTCGCATGCCTTCTAAGTCGGCAACCTCCACGGGCGGCATCTGCGCCAGCATGTCGATGAGGGCGCCGCTGGTGCCGCGGTCGAACCAGTAGTCTGTCACTCCGCTGGAATAGAAGGCATTGACCAGGCTGAAAGGATTGTACATATCCACCATCGACGTGCTGAAGTGGTAGCCGTCGTAATGCTTTTTAAGGCGTGCAAACATCATGTCGTAGTCAATGCCGTTGCGCTGGGCCATCAGCTCGATGTCGGGGCGCATCTGTGTGGTCAGCTCTTCCTCGCTGATACCGCAGAGGGTCTCGAATGCCGGCTGCATGGAGATGTTGTTCAGGTTGTTGAGCTTGCTGAACACGCCCATCTGCGAGAACTTCGAGATGCCGGTGATGAAGGCGAACTGCAGGTGATCGTCCTCGGCTTTCAGCGGACCGAACACGTTCTGGAACCGCTGGCGGGCCTGCGTCACCTTCTCTGCGTTGCCTAAAGAGTGGAGGATGAAGTTGTCGTACTCGTCAACGAGTACCACCACGCGCTTACCGGTCTGCTCATGCAGCTTGCGCATCAGGTTCACCATGCGGACATTGGCATCCTTTGTCTCCTGTGAGATGCCATATTGCTTCTCGTAGGTTCCTAACGTGAAGTCAATCAGCGTGTCCAACTGCTCGATGGTCGAAAGGTCGCCCGCACTGAAGTCGAAGCGCAGCACGGGGTACTTCTCCCATTTCCAGTCGGTGGTGGCGATGAACAGCTGCGGCTGCTCGATGCCCTGCTCGGTGGTGAACGCCTCAAACAGGTCGCGGCGGCCCTCGAAGACGGCGGCCAGCGTCGAAACCAGCAGCGACTTGCCGAACCGGCGCGGACGGCTGAGGAAGTAGGGTTTTCCCTCGGTAATCATCTTGTAGATGAGCGGGGTCTTGTCGATGTACAAGTAGCCGTCCTTACGGAGGCTCTCAAAGCTCTGTATGCCTACGGGGTATTTTCTCTTTGCTGCCATGAAACGTTCGTTTTACGCCGCAAGGCTCGTGCAAGCCGAGAGCAATGGAACTTGTTCCAATTGCCGAGGCGCCGCCGAGTCTCGCACGCTTTCGCGTGCAAAGATACGCATTTTTTCTGAGATTCGTCGCCTCGCGGCGAGAAATCTTTCAAATCCTACAGATTTATCCGTTATTTTGTCTCAGTATGTCAAAGATCTCTCTTTTTTCCCACTGGGGATTTTGTGTCGTTGCTGCAACGGCGGGAGTCGAACCCGCCGCTGCATGGGAGAGGGCTTCCCTTATATTTATATTAAGGTGAAGCGAGAGCGTTAGCGCCTGCGGGCGCGGGCGGGCTCGTCGGTGTAGCCGTCGGTGACATCGGTCTTGACGGTCGTGTCGTCGTCCTTGGTGCCGGAGTTGGCCTTCTGCCATTCGCCGTAGAGTTGCTCGACGAGGGTCTGCTGGGCGGTGGTGGCCTTCTGGAAGGCGATGCGCTCCGGGTCGGAGAGCTTGCCGTCGGTGTAAGTCATCGTCCACTTCTCGCCGGTCTTGTCGATGGTGACGGTGACGGTGTTTCCGCTGATGGTGTAGTGGAAGTCGCCTTCGCCGTCTTCGCCGCGTGCGGACTCAGCGCCGACGTAGTTCTCGCCGTCGAGCAGGAAGCA
>JAGCNO010000114.1 GCA_017645905.1 Prevotella sp.
CTAACATCTTTGTAAATGTTTTTTGTGGTATTATATTATTAAGTGGACCAGCTGCATCGGGTGGCCCTTCCCGCCTTATTTTTGTATCTTAAAAACAATGCAAAGTTACAAAAAATATTTCAAACTACAAAAACATTCTGTAATAATATTTGTTAAATTATTTATAGTATCCGATGCGGATGAAGTGCCTCGGCGTGCCGAAGGGTGTCCAGGAGACGTGGAGCCAGGTGCTGCCTGTGAGCAGCTGGTCGGTATACTCACACGTCTTGAGGAACTCCACCAGCTGCCGGAACCTTGAGGGATCCGCCAGATGGATGTCAGCGGCCTGCCCTGTCAGGTGCTGTGAGTTGCGGACGCCCCCCACCTTGCGGTTCACGGCCTCGCAGCGGAACCCGGATGTGACGATAATGGGACCCGCAATCAGTCGGGCTGGTTCCAGCACCATCAAGCAGCCAAACGTTAGGTTCGCCACAACCTGCATCGTCGGGAAGTTCTCCGGGTGCTTGCCCAGATGGAGGAACTCGCGTAATTTAAAGTGAGGTGACAGCCGAACATCATTATAATTAATTCGTGATTCATTCATGTTCATTCGTGATAATTCGTGTTAAAACTCTTTCTCATGCTCATTCTTGCTAAGACTATTTCTCACGGAAATTCTTCTTGATGAATTTGAGATACTGGTCCAGTCCGAAGATCGAGCCTGCCAACAGGAACGACTGCGCCACGTAGTAGAGCAGCCCCGAGGCCACGTCGTCGATCTCCACCACCTGATACGCCACCAGCGCGATACTGCTCGCAATGAGCAGCACCGCACAGGCGTACTGAGAGATTTTGAAGCCCTTGTTGTTCTCCAGGGCTCCGGAGGTCTCATTGCTGTTCTTCTTTTTCGTCTTTTCCATGGCCGAGGAAGAAATCGATGATGAGATTGATTACATGGAGGATCATCTTAATTGTTTTGTTCATAACTTTACATGTTTTAAATGGTGAATTTACTAGGGTTAAATTGTGGTCAAAACCACGTATCTTTACAGGTGCAAAGTTACGAAAAATAATTGAATTATGCAAGATTTTTTGTTACTTTTTTTGCGTTTTAACAACCCAGCCTTCTTGCGCAATAACCCAAGGTTATTTGGCGATAACCTTGGGTTTTGTATTACAGAGGGACGGTTCTTTTGTTACATCGCCTGAGAGAAATACTCGCTGAAATCCTTGCATCCCGGGGGCAGCTGATGATGCACCAGCGAGGGCAACACCTGCTGCAACTGAAGGAAGAGGCGTTCGCCTGGCGCGTCGCGGTCGGGATACATGTGGAACTCGGTTGAGAGTGTAGCGCTGAGCGTCGAGAGCAGTTCCTTGTCCTTGCGCGTGAGGAGCGTTGCCGAGGGGATGGCGATGGCCTTGTGCCCTGCTGAAAGGAGACTCCAGCAATCGCTGCAGCCCTCTGCGATATAGAGTGCCTCGTGGGGCTTCAGGAGGTTCAGCATCGGCAGGTTGTAGATCGTCGTTTTCGACCCGCTGGGGAATCGGAAGCGGGGCGTACAGCCTGGAATCAGGTTGCGGTTTTGAATACCTATCAGCTTGCCTTCGCGGTCGTAGTAAGGCGTCTGCAACCACGGCACGCCCAGCTTGTCTTTCCATGAAGTCAGCCGGCACCAGCGCACCACGCGAGGGTCTAGTTTGCGCTCCTCGAAAAGAAACTTTCTCGCCTCTTCGTTCAACCACGGCCGCTCAAAAAACCGCTCATACCGGCTGGCATCAAACGGCTTAGCTTCTTTAAAATCTTTCACTTCAAAATCCACGATCACGTTGTGCTCATCCGCCAGCCAACGGCAAGCATCAAGGAAATCCTTGCCAAGCACTTTCTCCGCCAAACTGATAGAGTCACCCCTTTCGCCACAGCTCCAGCACTTAAACTTATTCTTCTTGAATGTCAACGATGGGTTGTGGTCTTCGTGGAACGGGCACAGAGCCTTGTGGTGCTTTATGGTAAGTCCTAAACGCTGCGCCACACTCTCGCATGAGAGTGAGCGCAACTTTTCTATATCATACCTTTCCATCAGCGTTACCGGTTGATCCTGAGCCTTTCAGATAGTCGTCGGTCTTGGTGTACAGTCCCGTCTGGTTAGAGTATGTGATGAACTTGCGGAACAGCCATTGACTCAGTTGACCTTTGGTGCCCTCCTTACTCTTTCCGCTTTCCACACGGAGTGCCTCCAGTTGTGTCTCGTTGAAGGGGTTCGGCAGGCTGTCGAGCATGTTCTTCGGACCACGGCGCTGGGCCTCACTCACCTGGTCGGTGGCTTGGCTGAACATGTCGGCAAAGAGATGCATCTTCGACCACAGGTCATGGTAAACAAGCCATTCCACGAGTTCGCCCATAGCCCGTGTCCACGTCTGATTGTTGAGTGCCCACATCACGCAGCCGGCCTTCCAGGCGTTGACAAGAGCACGCTTGGAGATGTCCCACAGGTCGTCATCGTCGGCCAGGTCGGCCATCGTCGCCATATCCTCAGCCATCTTGTCGATCAGCTTGTTCAGCGGACGAATGATGTAACGGCCTTTACAGATATCGAGCCGCGCCAGGTATTCCTCCAGCTTCTGGTAGAACTCGTCGGTATACTCGCCCACGCGGGGGATTTTTCCCTTGCGGCCTCCACGCGGCTTGTAGGAGAAGACGATTCGGCCGAAGGTGCCGTTGAAGAGTTCGTGCTTATAGAAGGGACGGACGGTAACGGGCACGCCCGACATCGTGATGTTTGCTCTCATAATGGGGTTGCCGGTGACACCGTCGACCGTGGCACGCAGGGCACCGGCCTTCGCTTTGTCGAAGATATTGCGGAACGTCTTGGAAACCTGCTTGTGACTGCCGCATAGCTGGTCGGCCATCTCCACCTCGGGCAGATCGAAATACTGCGTCCGTCCGCCCAGTTTTTCAAGGGCGATGGCATTCTTGAGGAAGGCCGGTTTGGTGGTGTCGGCAGGCGGAAACCAAATGGCAATGGTCGGGCAAACGGGCGTGTCCTTGGCGTTCTTCTTGGCCTGGTAAAGATTCGTCCAATCCTCCAGCTTTTTGTATTCTGCCTCGTCATGACGGGTGAAGTCGCGACAAATTGCTTTCACTAAATCGGTCAATTGGCCCTTGTTGTCGCCCGAATTGCCCACCAACTGGGCCATCATGCCGCATGTTTCCTTCCAACTGCGGTCGGGATACTGAAATTCTGCGCCGCTGATGTGCGCGCCAAGAGAGGGAAAGAGCATCGGAACGAGGGATTCGTGCATGTCTTTCGAGGCCTGCGTGAGCAGGAATTTGATACATTCTGTACCTTTTCCGAGGTTAGGCATCTCGGGAGCCTTCTGATTACTAATGTCGTATCTCATTGTATTTCAGCTTTTTAGATGATTATTGACTGGCTTGTCATTACAATTACAGTTATTACAGTTTTATTTTTGAGGGGTCAGATTCCTTTCTTTTTATATATAACTATCTATATATCAATTAGTTATGAATATATACAAGGGGTATTTGACCACCTTATTTTTAATTGTAATAACTGTAATTGTAATAGACTCGGCCGTTTTACTTTTTTACCTTTCCTCTATCAGGCCACCGAGTGCCAGGCAAACTTCGTTGTACACATTGAGCGCATAGCGTTCGAGGTTGAAGCCTTCGCCGGTCTTCAGAGGCTTGAAGTTCAGACGGTAGGTGCCGTCGTCCTGACGGGTGACAGAGATGTACTTGCCGTTGAACACACGCGGGTTGCGCTTCGTGCTCCAGGGCTGCGTCTCGACGAACGTGAAGTGTTCCTCGTAGCAGAAATCTTCGCAGAACACGTCGCGACGGAGCACGCCCGTGTAACTCTTGCCGGTCTTGGCGACGCGGTCGCTGCGGAGCTGGGTTTTCAGATCCACGCTGAGATGCGTGTTGTTGTTCCAAACTGTTTCATTGTTCTTTTTCATTTTTTAAAATAGGTTCGGGAATAACCTCGGTCTCACACGAGGGCCCCTCCGCCCAACAGGGGAAGTGAGACTGGCCTACGGTCCAACGCTTGACCATTTTCCTCTATCGGTTGGTGATGCAAGGCTGCGAGTAAGCGAGTGCAATGATGCTTGCATCTTTTGCCGAGCACAAGCAGGCTCGCAAGCTTTACGTTTGCAAAGGTACAACAAAAAGTATATAAAAACCCCCTACGCAGGGGGTACGCGTAGGGGGTACGGTGTTTTACAACTATCTGATAGTCAGTCGAGTATAACTTTCAGCCGTTCTTGGAACTCCAGCGACTTTTTCTGTTCGAGCGCCGTATTAAAGTCGTTGCGCATGTTGTTGCGCTGCCACAGTTGCTCGAACACCTTCCACTTGTTCTCTATGCCAATCCGTTTGGCCAGCGCCTCAGCCATCAACGCCGCCTCGGGGCGCGATACCGTAGGCTGGTTGTTATCGTCGATGAGTCCGGCAGCCTTCAGCTTCTGCCAGTACCTGCTCTTGGCTATCACCTCAGGCACCTCGCTGGGCAGCGGTTCCGGAGGCTGCTCGTCGTCCAGACTGTCGATGGTCGCCGCCAGATCAGGCGGCAGCGCCAGCCCATTGGCGTTAGCCAGCTCGAGCACCATCTCCTTCACGGCGATGCGCTTATCCATCTTCTTGCGCTTCGACTTGTTGACAAACACGCGCAGCGCTTTCTGAACTTCCTCCTGCGAGGCCTTACCCGCCACGCTGGCCGTCATCTTGCTCATCTCCTTCAACTGCATCTCCAGCTTCGTGTTCTTGTCTTTCTCGTCCTGCAGCTGCTGGCGCAGTTGCTCCTTTTCCTCCTGATGTTGCGAGCGCTGTTGTTCAATCTCCTCCTCCAGCCGCTCGTTCTCTTGTAGCACATCCTCCGTGGCTTCCAAGGCGGTCATGAGATCCTTCAGCTGCTCAGCCCGCTCCATCAATTCCTCTTGTTCTCGCTCCAATCGGCGACGTGCCTCGCGCGCCGCCTCCAACAATTCTCCGGTCTTTAATTCTTCCTTCATAGCCTATCTTCTTACCCTTTTTAAACAACTCCGGCAAATAGAGCCGAAAAGATTGCAAAGTTAAGAAGAAAAATCGTCAACCTCGCATAAATACCCCATTATTTTTCGTCCCATTGCACAAAACGCGCAAACTGTGCACAACGAACATATAGGTCAAGGGGCAACTCCCCTGATCCACCTATTATATATAACAAAGGACGGCTCTAACAAAAGAACCGTCCCGATGTTATACAACCCAGGTACCTGTCCCCGTGACTAATGCTACAGACCCTATATATGCCGCTATCAATAGCCATACACCAGCCCATACTTCTCATGAAGCTGTCGGAGGGTGCCGTCGGCTTTCATTTGGGCAATGACAACGTTGACAAGGGCGAGAAGATCGTCTTGCCCCTTGCGCATCAGCACACCGATTTCTCCGTGGGTGAAGGGAGCGTTTAGCAACGGTGCAGCGAGGCGTGGGTCATTCTGCACATACCACGGAGCCTCGGTAATTTCGGTAATCATCACGTCGGCATTGCCCTCGGCTACCTGATTGGGGATTTCCTCGTTCTGCTGATAAACGATAATCTGAGCGTGAGTAAGGTTCGCATTGGCAAACTTCTCGTTCAGCCCACCGGGGTTTACCATCACGCGCACTTCTGGCTTGTCGATGTCGGCCAGCGACTGGTAGCGGTCGGCATCGGCGGCACGGCAGAGGATGGTCTTGCCATTGGCCAAATAACCGTCACTCATCAGCATCGTCTCCTTTCGCGTGTCGGTAATGGTGATGCCTCCAATGGCAAGGTCAAAAGTCTGTGGTTCGGTCAGCACATCGGCAGTCAGCGTAGGCCATGAGGTTTGTACATATTCAATACCTACACCGATGCGCTTGGCTATCTTCTCTGCCATTTCGATGCCGAAGCCCCAGTAGTTGCCGTCGGCCTCGCGATACGAAAGTGGCCGATAGTCTCCCGTGGTGCCTACCAACAGCTTGCCTCGCTCCTGGATGCGCTCAATGGTAGGCTGCTTCTCCGCCGAATTATCGTCATTCGCCGTACAAGATGCAAACGATACTGTGCCGCATAGTAGCAGGATGGCGGCGAGTATCCATAGTCTGACCTTTTTCATTTTCTAACTACCTTTTGACTGCCCTCGATGACGATGCCGCGGGTGCTGGCCGTGGCGGGTGTGCCTTGCAGGGTGTAGGCAGAACCCTCCGTGATGGGCACGATGCGGGC
>JAGCNO010000017.1 GCA_017645905.1 Prevotella sp.
AATAAACAATAAACAATAAACAATAAACATTGTAAAATAGACAATAAACAATAAACAACATCAAAGTCCCGGAATTAGACAAGCGAGATTCCCTTCTTTAGAAAGAACGGCTTTTTCTACCAGAAAGAACGGCTTATTCGCATAGAAAGAACGGCTTATTCAAATCGAAAGAACGGCTTATTCTCCAGACGATGTTTTACATTGGGACCTGTAACGCCTATAAACAGTATGCTACAAAACCAAATAACATCTGAATATCTCCAGGCAGTAAAGTCCATCAAGGACGCGATACTGCAAAGCCGATATAGGGCTGCGAGACTTGTAAACAAGGAAATGCTTGCTCTTTACTATTGGGTGGGGAACTATGTGTCGGTGCATAGCAGAACAGATGCATGGAACACAAATGCCATAGGTGTTATCTCAAAATTGCTGCAGCAGGAACTTCCTGGGCTGACTGGTTTCTCGGAGACGAACGTCAAAAATATGCGCATTTTCTATGAAGCTTGGTGTCCCTATCTAAATCGGCAGCAAGCATCTGCCGATTTGAATAATGTATTTGATTTCAACGAATTGCAAAGTCGGCAGATGCCGTCTGCCGATTTGTATGCTGCCGAATAAATAACACAAGATACTAAACGTAAACAGAAATAAAATGCTAAGAAAAATCAGAATCACACTCGCAGCGGTGTTCTTCATCGGACTGACGCTGCTGTTCCTCGACTTTACGGGGACCCTTCATGCGTTGCTGGGCTGGATGTCGAAGGTGCAGTTCTGGCCTGCCGTGCTGGCAATCAATGTGGTGGTCGTGGTGGTGCTTATCGCGCTGACGCTCGTCTTCGGTCGCATCTACTGTTCGGTCATCTGCCCGTTAGGCGTGATGCAGGACCTCTTCGGATGGCTGGGCAAGAAGGCGAAGAAGAACCGCTACACGTACTCCAAGGAAGTGGCGTGGCTGCGCTATCCGTTGCTCGTCATCTTTATTGTTGCCCTGCTGGCCGGCATCGGCTCCGTGTTCCAGCTGCTGGAGCCTTACAGCGCCTTCGGACGTATCGCCACGATGCTACTGCAGCCGCTGTGGATGCTGGGCAACAATGTGCTGGCCTCGCTGGCCGAGCACTATGACAGCTATGCCTTCTACAGCGTAGATGTCTGGATGCGGTCGATGCCGGTGTTCATCGTCGCCCTCGTGACGCTCGTCGTGCTCGTGGTGCTGGCCTGGCGAAACGGGCGTACCTACTGCAACACCATCTGCCCGGTGGGCACGGTGCTGTCGTTCTTTGCCCGTTTCTCGTTGCTGAAAATACGCATCGACACCAGCAAGTGCAAGAACTGCTCGCTCTGTGCGAAGAACTGCAAGGCGTCGTGCATCGACTTCAAGAACCACAAGGTGGACTACAGCCGTTGCGTGGTCTGCGGCGACTGTATAAAGAGCTGTCATTCTGGGGCAGTAAGCCTCACCCCCAGCCCCTCTCGCAGGGGAGAGGGGAGTAAATACTCTCAAGGGCAGACTATCAGCGACGGACAGGCACAAAAGGTAACAACTCCCCACCCCTCTGAGGGAGGGGCTGGGGGTGGGGCTTCCCGCCGCTCTTTCCTGTTGTCAACTGCTTTAGTCACCACGGCTGTCTTGGCCCAGGAGAAGAAGAAGGTCGACGGCGGACTGGCCGAAATAGTAGGCAAGAAAGCCCCGGAGCGGCAGACACCGTTGGCTCCTCCGGGCGCACAGTCGCTGAAGCACCTGGCCCAGCATTGCACGGGCTGCCAGCTCTGCGTGTCGGAATGTCCGAACGGCGTGCTGCGGCCCGCACTCCTAACTTCTAACTCCTCACTCCTGTCTGGCTTCATGCAGCCCGTGATGGACTTCGACCGCGGCTTCTGCCGTCCGGAGTGTACGCGGTGCAGCGATGTATGTCCCGCAGGAGCTATCAAGCCTCTGGACGAGGTGGAGAAGTCAAGCATACAGATAGGCCACGCCGTGGTCTCGGCCGACCATTGCATCTCCGCCCTGGGCGAGGCAGAATGTGGCAACTGTGCCCGTCACTGCCCGGCTCAGGCCATCGAGATGGTGCCTACCGACCCCGACGACGACCTGTCACCCTCCGTGCCTGCCGTCAACGAGGAAGCCTGCATCGGCTGCGGTGCCTGTGAGTATCTCTGCCCTGTCAGACCCCTCTCGGCAATACATGTAGAAGGCCACGAAGTACACCGTTACATCTAATCTATATCCGCAAAGTTAATTCCTATGAATAAAGACATATCCCGCCGCTCCTTCCTCAAACTCATGGGAGCCGGCTCCGCCGCAGCGCTTGCCGCCTGCGCCGGAAAGACAAACACACAGAGTGATGACAACCTCGCCACGGAGCCTCCCGTTGGCCAGATGACCTACCGCACGAACCCCAAGACTGGCGAGAAGGTGTCGCTGCTGGGCTACGGCATGATGCGTCTGCCCGAGATAGAAGGCGGCGGGGACTACGACCAGGAGATGATTAACCGTCAGGTGGACTATGCCATCGAGCACGGCCTGAACTACTTCGACACGTCGCCCGCCTACTGCCGAGGCCTCTCGGAGCGTTGCACGGGCATCGCCCTGAAGCGTCATCCCCGAGAGAGTTTCTTCGTGGCCACGAAGCTCTCCAATTTCGGCGACAGCTCACGCGAAGCCTCCATGCAGATGTATCACAACTCGTTCAAGGAGCTGCAGGTCGATTATATCGATTACTACCTGCTGCATGCCATCGGCGGCAGCGGCATGGACGACCTGCACCGCCGTTACCTGGACAACGGCATGCTCGACTTCCTGCTCGAGGAGCGCGAGGCCGGACGAATACGAAACCTCGGCTTCTCCTACCACGGCGCGATAGAGGTGTTCGACTATCTGCTTTCCGAGAACGAGAAATACAAGTGGGACTTCGTGCAGATAGAGCTGAACTGGCTCGACTGGAACTACGCCAACGAGATTAACAAAGACAACACCGACGCCTCTTACCTCTATGCCGAACTGCTGAAACGCAACATTCCCGCTGTCATCATGGAGCCGCTGCTGGGCGGCCGACTGGCTAAGGTGCCGCAGTACGTGGTGAGCGAGCTGAAGCAGCGCGACCCGCTGAAGTCTATCGCCTCGTGGGCCTTCCGCTATGCCGGCACACCCGAGGGAGTGCTCACCGTGCTCAGCGGCATGACCTACATGGAGCATCTGAAGGACAACCTCGTCTCCTATTGTCCCTTAGTGCCGCTGACCGAGGAGGAACGCGATTTCCTCGACCACGACATCGCTCACCAGATGATGGAGGAGGAGACCATCCCCTGCAACGACTGCAAGTACTGCATGCCCTGTCCCTACGGCATCGACATCCCAGCAGCCTTCGTACATTATAATAAATGTAAGATTGAGGGCCGTCTGCCCAATCCCGTCGACAACGAGGGCAGCGACCGCGAGACCTATCGTCGCAACCGTCGTCAGTTCCTCATCGGCCTTGACCGCGTCATCGACCGCGAACGCCAGCCCGACCACTGCATACAGTGTGGCCAGTGCGTGCCCCACTGCCCGCAGCGCATCAAGATTCCGCAGGAACTGGAGAAAATCAGCCGGCTTATTGAAGAGCTGAAGCAGACAGAAGCTATTTAAGCGACATGATGAAGAGGCATATTGTCGTTTTCGACTTCGACGTTACGCTCACCCGACGTGACACCTTCCGTTGCGGCTCGAGGACAAGCCAAATTTTTAAGCCGGAAGTGTAATAAATATCGGGTTTCCGCGTTCAATAAAAGAATGAAAGTTGATAGCAAAGAGCAGAACTACAGTCATATACTGAAATACACGGGAATCTTCGGCGGCGTACAGGGTTTGAATATTTTGATTGGCCTTGTGCGCAATAAGATTGTCGCGTCGCTGCTTGGCCCATCCGGCATGGGTCTGGTGTCACTGTTCAATTCCACGGTTGCTTTCATCTCTCAGGCCACTAATCTTGGCATCTCGTTCAGTGCCGTGCGTCATGTGTCGGAGTTGTTTGACACGGGCGACGAAGAGCGTATCGCCCATTTCGTCAAGGTGGTTCGTGTGTGGAGTCTGCTCACCGCCCTGCTGGGCATGTTCGTCTGCATGGTGGCCGGTCCTTTCCTCAGCAACTACACGTTCTCCTGGGGTGACCATACGCTGCACTTCATCATGCTGGCTCCCGCTGTAGCCTTGACAGCCATCTGTGGTGGCGAGACGGCCATACTGAAGGGAGCACGCCGCCTGCGGTCGCTTGCCATGATACAGCTCATAAACGTGTTCTTTGCCCTCATCATATCGTTCCCCATCTACTATTTCTTCAACCAGACAGGTATCGTTCCTGTCATTGTGCTCATGGCTCTGGTCAGTATGCTCTCCACGGTGTGGTATTCCTACCGTCTATACCCTTTGCGTCTGCACGGTGCAAAGGGTTTGCTGGGCGATGGCATGGAGATGGTACGCCTGGGCGTAGGCTTCGTCGTGGCCGGTGTGATGGGCAGTGGTGCAGAAATGGTCATACGCTCTTACCTCAATGTGGTAGGCCAGCTCGATGTGGTGGGTATCTATAATGTGGGCTTTATGATGACGATGACCTACGGCGGTCTGGTGTTCACGGCCATGGAGACCGACTATTTCCCCCGTCTGTCGGCAGTGAACAAGGACATCGCCCTCTCCAACCTGACGGTAAACCGCCAGATAGAGGTGTCGCTGCTCATCATTGCCCCGATGCTTGTGGCGCTCATGTTTGCCACTCCTATCCTCATACCCCTGCTCTTCACCCGCGAATTCATGCCTGTGGTCGACATGATGCGCATCACCACCCTTGCCCTCTATCTGCGGGCGCTGAAGCTGCCGGTGTGCTATCTCACCCTGGCCAAGGGTGATGCCCTGTCGTACATGCTCATGGAGGGAATTTACGATGTAGTGATGGTGATCCTGGTCATTATGGGTTACGACCTGTGGGGTATCAACGGCACTGGCGTTGGTCTGCTTCTCGTGGCCTTCTTCGACTTCTTAATGATTAATACCTACACTCACTTCAAGTACGGTTTCAGCATGTCGAGAAACATTGCCATCTGTGCATTGCCTCAGATAACTCTTGGCGCAATAGCCTTCTTCATGGCTACGATGACTACCGGCTGGATTTACTGGCTTAGTGGTTCAGTGCTTTTTGCTGCCAGCCTGGCTTTCTCACTATATTTGCTGCGCAGTAAGACATCGTTGTGGGCTAAGCTGAAGGAGAAAATGAAACAAAGGTTACGTGGCCATGCCTAAAGTGTCGGTACTTGTCGCCGTCTACAATGACGGGAAACATCTTGCCCAGAGTCTTGGTTCACTGCTGTGCCAGACGCTTTCCGACATAGAGATTGTCTGTATTGACGACAGCTCTACCGACGACTCGCTCTCCATCCTTCAGGATTATGCCCGTCGTGACAGTCGCATTGTCGTCATCCATCAGGATGTGAACACCGGCCAGGCACGTGCCCGTAACAACGGACTACTGCGTGCCACGGGCGAGTATATCGCTTTTCTGGATAGCGATGACTGGATGTCGGAAGACTGCCTTGAACAGGCTGTCCGTGTGCTGGATGCGCACCCCAACACTGGCTGTGTGCTGCTCCATGTAAAGAATTACATGGAAGGCCAAAATACCTGTGAGGATTATCCGATGGAGCCTTTCGAGGTGATGACCGGCCGCGAGGCATTTGAGCTGAGCCTCGACTGGAGCATACATGGATGGTACGTGGCAAGGCGACAGCTCTACGAGAACGACCCCTACGACGAGACCTGTCGCTCGTATAGCGATGACAACACCACACACCTGCATTACTACAAGTCGCGTGAGGTGCGCTGTTGCGAAGGAATATTCTATTACCGGATAAACACCATATCGGTGACTCATCAGGCTTCCGTCAGGCGCTTTGACTGGATGCGTGCCAACGAGAGCATGAAACGACATTTGGAAAAGCTGGGGGTTGAAGAACGCATCATGCGCAAGTGGGAGACCATACGTATGCTGACGCTTGTCGATTGTTACATGTTCTACCATGTGCGGGGTCGGGAACTGTCGCCCACTAACCGCCGCTATGCCCTTTCAGAACTTCGCCGGGTATGGGGAAACATTGACCGCAGTAGACTCGATCCGTCGAGAACAAACAAGTTCGGCTATCGGCTCATGCCCAGCTGGTGGCTGTTTCGGCTGCAGGAGTGGACCTATTTCACCCTGCGCTGTCTTATGGGAAAAAACCGTTATTATTAATTCACACTTAGACGTTGAGCAGCATTGCCATCAAGGGGATGGTAATGATGGAAATCAGCGTTGAAATAAAGGTCAGCTCTGTAATGAGGGTGGCGTCGCGGCCCATCTTCAGGCAGAGGATGGTGCCGTATGTCGCCACGGGCATGGCGATGACCACCGTGTTGATGTTCACGGCCAGCATGTCGAAGTCCAGCAGGCGGAACAGCACGAGCAGGGCCAGCGGCAGCAGGATGAGGCGGAAGAGCGTCGTGGCATAGACCGTAGGGCTGCCCATCATGGTGCGCAGCGACAGGCGCGACATGCTCGACCCGATGATGAGCAGGGCGGCGGGTACGGTGATGTTTCCGATGAGGGTGAGCGGCTGGCTCACCACCGCCGGGATGTTGTCGATGTTTAGCGACACGATGAGCATGGCCAGGTAGGCTGCCAGCATCGGCGTGCTCAGGAGCAGCTTCACCCATCCGCGCCGCGAGTGGGGCAGACCTTGGTTGCGCGATGTGAGCAGCATCGTGCCCACGGTGAACACGGCGAAGGTGTTCACGACGTTCAGCACGGCAGCATAGAACACGGCCTCGTGGCCGAAAATGGACGCCACGATGGGGTAGCCGATGAAGCCTACGTTGCCGAACATCAGCGCAAAGCCCACCACGCCGCGGTCGTCCTCCTTTTTGGTGAGCAGTCGAGGCAGCGTCACGGCGGCCAGTGCCAGCAACACGTAGGTGATGAGGCTGATGACAAGCAACGGCAGGATAAGGCGGCGGTCGGGTAGGGTGCCACCCATGGTCGACGACAAGATGAGTGCCGGACAGGTGATGTCGATGACCAGCGACGACAGCCGTCTGTCGAACTCACCGCCCATATAGCCCCGCTTGCCCGCCACGAAGCCCACCACGACAATGGCGAACAGCACGACCATTACTTCAATATTACTCATATTTTATCTACATCAATTCTTTTTTTTGACCACGAATTTTACGAATTACACGAATTGCTCAAATTCTTTTTTAATGTCACGAGATAATCTTGAAACCAGTTTTAATAATTCGTTCAATTCGTGTAATTCGTAAAATTCGTGGTCAAAAAAGCGTTGTCAATAGATTGTGGGTTAAATTCGCTGTCAGGGTTCGCAGAGTATTCGGCAAATCTTGTCCTGGAATTCCCGGGCATCGCTGGCCTTGAGTGTCCCTTGGTTGAGGATGGCGAAGCAGAGCCGGTGTCCGCTGGCTGCAGTGAGGTATCCGGCGAGCGATATGACGCCCGTGAGCGTTCCCGTCTTGGCCTGCACGTTGCCCTCGGCAGCCGTGCCCTTCAGGCGTTTCTTCAGCGTACCGTCCACACCGGCTACAGGGAGCGTTGGCAGCAGACGGTCGTAAAGGTCCACTCGCTGGTAGGCGTAGCGCAACAGGGCCACTTCCAGCTCGGGCGACAGGTAATTGTATAGCGACAGTCCGCTGCCGTCGGCGATGCGGTAGGGCTTCGAGTCCAGTCCAGCCCGCTCTATGAGGGCGCGTTCCAGTCGGGCAGCGTCGATGGCACGTGCCGGGCGGTGTCCGCTGCTGGCCGCCACCTGGTAGAACATGCACTCGGCGTAGAGGTTGTCGCTCTCCTTCATCATCGTGCGCAGAACGTCGGCGATGCTATGGCTACGCACGGTGATGAGCACTGGCTCGCGTCCAGTAGGGGCATTTGTGCGCAGCACTCCCGTGTCTGTCCGAGCATACTTCGTGTCTACGCCGGCGCGCTTCAATTTGCCCATCAGCACTTCGGTGAAGTTATCCTTGCGGCCTACGAGCAAGGGAGTGAGCGTCATGTTGTCATCATCCCAGCACCAGCCTTCGCCCCAGCGCAGCGTGTCCTTCATCGACGTATCGGCCACCACGCGGCCTATGATTCGGTTCACGCCCAAAGCCTTCACCGCCTCAACCAGCGAGTCCATGTCGGCATAGTCGAACATGGGGTCCATGCCGCCAACGCAGTAGAGGTCGCCGTGGAGCGCACCGCCGGAGATGGAGCCCGTATAATATAGAGATGTCTGGAAACTGTGCTGTCCGCCCAGCTGGTCGAGCGCGGTGATGGCTGTGAGCAGCTTCATCGTCGATGCCGGCCGCATGATCTGCCTATGGTTATAGCAGAAGAGCGAGCGGCCTGCCGACAGATCCCACACCATGAGGCCCGCCTGGGTAGTGTCGAGCAGCGAGTCGCGCATCATCGAGTCAAGCCGCTCCTGAACGCCCAAGGGCCAGGGCAGTTGTTCCCTCTGAGCCGTGGCCAGATTCGCCCACAGCGTCAACAGTAGCAGTCCAATTATTTTCTTGTTCATAAATGTCTGATTTATTGACAGATACAATCTTTCAAAGTAGGCTTTTCCTCGCAAGAGCGAAACCTCTGTCGGACAATAAGCCGTTCTTTCCCTCCGAATAAGCCGTTCTTTCTCTTTGAAAAAGCCGTTCTTTCTCTTTGAAAAAGCCGTTCTTTCCCTTTGAAAAAGCCGTTCTTTCCCTCAGCCCATTCTGAGGTGCAAAATTAAGCATTTCTTTGCTCTTAAATGATACCCCTACTCAAAAACTTTCAAAAATGAGGCGATTTTTTGTTAATACGTCAATTGACGATAAGGAATATTTGCTATCTTTGCCGTCAGAAAACAAAAAAACTACGATTATGAAACGTTTCCTTCTGTTTGCCGTGCTGCTCCTTCCACTTTGCACGGCCAAGGCCAAAACCGTGCTGATTGAGACCACGATGGGCAACATTCGCATCGCACTCTATGACGATACGCCGCAGCACCGCGACAACTTCCTGAAGCTCGTGGAGGAGCACTACTACGACTCGCTGCTCTTCCATCGCGTCATCCACAACTTTATGATTCAGACCGGCTCGCCTGACAGCCGTCATGCCGAACCGGGCGAGGCCGTGGGCCACAAAGACAAGGACTACACCATTGAGGCGGAGATACGTCTGCCGCAACACTTTCACAAGCGGGGTGCCGTGGCTGCTGCCCGTGAGGGTGACCGCACCAATCCCGAGCGCCGGAGCAGCGGCGGACAGTTCTACATCGTCTGGGGCACGACTTACAGCACGCTGACACTGGAACGCCTGAACCTGAAACTTGACTCGCTGAGCCATGGTACGATGAGCTTTTCCGAAGAGATGACCGACTACTATCGCAAGGTGGGCGGCTCACCCCACCTCGACGGGCAGTACACCGTCTTTGGCGAAGTGGTGGAGGGCCTCGACGTGGTGGACAAGATTCAGCAGGTATACACCGACGACTACCACCGGCCCGTGGACGACGTGCGCATCATCCGCGCCATCATTGAAGAATAACTCCAAAGTCTATAGTCTGTAGTCTAAGGTCTAAAGCAACGTCCTAAGGTCATAATGGATATCAGTTACATCATAAGCCACGCCAAGGTCTATTTCAACCTCATGCCCGACAAGGAGTCGGAGGAGGAGATTGTCAGCCAGATTAGTAGCGGCGTGTCGTTCCGCGGCGCCAACCTGTGGGTGCTCATCTTCGCCATCCTCATTGCCTCGTTGGGTCTGAACGTCAATTCCACGGCCGTCATCATTGGCGCGATGCTCATCTCCCCGCTCATGGGACCTATTATAGGCATGGGGCTGGCCATGGGTATCAACGACCTCGAGCTGCTGAAGCGTGCAGCGAAGAACTTCGGCGTTGCCACACTCATCAGTGTGCTTACGGCGACGCTTTACTTCCTCATCACCCCGCTCGGCGAGGCACAGTCGGAGCTGCTGGCCCGTACGTCGCCGTCGCTCTACGATGTGCTTATTGCCTTCTGTGGTGGTGCTGCCGGCATCATCGCCCTCTGCACTCGTGGCAAGGGCAACGTCATACCAGGTGTGGCCATCGCCACGGCCCTCATGCCGCCGCTCTGTACTGCTGGCTACGGTCTGGCCACGGGCCACTTGCTATACTTTCTCGGAGCCTTCTACCTCTTCTCCATCAACACCGTGTTCATCGCCCTTACCACCTTCTGCGGCGTCAGGCTGATGAACTTCCAGCAACGCGAGTTCCTGTCAAAGGAGATTGGCGTAAAGACTCGCCGCATTGTCATGGCCATTGCCGTCGTGACCATGCTGCCCGCCGCCGTGGTGACGGTGAACATTGTACGTAAGAGTTTCTTTGAGAACGACGTGCGAAAGTTCATCAAGAACGAGCTGACGCAGCGCGGCACACAGATTATTTCCAATGATGTGGAGCGCGACAGCCTGAAGCTGAGTGTCGTCGCCGTGGGTCGTGAAATATCCGAGGCCATGAGGGCGGCTGCAGAAGGTCGCATGGAACTGTACGGCCTGAAGGGTTTCAGTCTGCGCATCATTCAAGGCGCACAGACTGACAGTGTCCTTGCCCTCAACAACCAGCTGTCTCAGGTGAGTACTTCCCGCGAGGCCGAACGGCAGAAACTGCTGGAGATGTCGGCTGAGAACGCCTCTCTGCGCCAGCAACTGGAGGTCTACACTAACCTGGGGACACTCACCTCCGCCTTACGTCCCGAGCTCTCGGCATTGTTCCCGCAGGTCGTCAGCATCGGGCTCGCCCGAATGACCGAGAGCACCGCTGATACTACTGCCGTACAGCACTTCGTGGCCGCCCTTATAGACACCGACGGAGACAGGAGTCTCTCACCCGCCGACTTAGAAAGGTTGCGCGAATGGCTGAGAGTGAGGATTCAGGCCGACAGCCTGGTGGTTATAGAGACGGGAAAGTAACATAACGCAAACAACCGGCTTCCTGCGGGAAACCGGCTGTTGTGTTTTGATAGAGGGGAACGAACCCCTCTCTCTGATAAAGAAAGTTCAGCTTTATGCCTCCTTCTTGATAACGCCCGAACGCTTCTCCTTGATGCGTGCAGCCTTACCAGTGAGCTTGCGGAGGTAGTAGAGCTTGGCGCGACGCACCTTACCCACCTTGTTCACCTCGATGCTCTCGATGTTGGGACTCTCTAAGGGGAAGATACGCTCCACACCCACGGTTCCCGACATCTTGCGGACGGTGAAGCGCTTCTTCTCCTGGTGGCCGGAAATCTTGATGACCACACCACGGTAGAGCTGGATGCGCTCCTTTGAACCCTCGATAATTTTGTAAGCGACAGTCACCGTGTCACCAGCCTTGAACTGGGGGTGCTTTTTGCCGGTTGCAAATGCTTCTTCAGCAACTTTAATTAAATCCATTTTTGTTGTTTAATTTTGATTGTTGTTATCGTTCCAGACGCAACATAACAGGCAACTCTCCTATCTTCCTGCCATCGGTTACGCGGAAAGCGGCTGCAAAGGTACTCATTTTCAGCGAGACACGTATATAAAGGCAGTATGTATTAACTTTTTTTATCAAATTTGAGGAATGGCATTACGCTGTCTATGAGTGTCTGCTTGCGTTCCTGCAGGTCCAGAATTTGCTGTTCGAGGGTGTTTTCTGAGACGAAACGATAGACGAAGACGGGCTGCTGCTGTCCTATGCGGTGGGCGCGTGCGATGGCCTGTTCCTCGGCGGCCTGGTTCCACCAAGGGTCTATGAGCATGACGTAGTCGGCGGCTGTGAGGTTAAGTCCAACGCCGCCAGCTTTCAGCGATATGAGGAAGAACTGACAGGTGTCACTCTTTTGGAAATGGTCTATCACCTGTTCTCGCTCGCGGGTGTGGCCGGTGAGCATGTCGTAGTCCCATCCGCGCTGGCTCATCTCTGCCGCTATGCGGTTGAGCATGGAGACGTACTCGCTGAAGAGGAGCACTTTATGGCTTGTGCCGCGCAGTGACTCAAGGTGGTCGAAGATGGCGTTCATCTTGCCTTCGCCGTTAGCAATATGACGTAGGCGTTGTATAGCAGCGAGCACGTGGAAGCGCTGTTGCTCGGTCAGTTGTGGAGTTGTGGAGATGTGGAGCGATGGAGGTGACAGGATTTCGTTGCGTGCTCGCGACAGTTCTTCGGCGTAGCGGCTTTCCTGCTCTTCGGACATGGGGCAGACCACCACCTCGTCCTGACGTGTGGGCAGGTCGGTGAGCACCTCTTGCTTCGTGCGCTTCAGGAAGTAGGGGGCAATGAGTAGGCGCAGCAGCGAGGTGCGTTCTTCTTCCATCTGGCGTGCGATGGGCAGTACGAATGACTTCTGGAAATTGGCCTGACTGCCCAGCAGGGGAGGGTTAAGTACGTTCATCAGGCTCCACAGTTCCATGAGGTTGTTCTCAATGGGTGTGCCGCTGAGTGCCAGCCGGTGGATGGCCTGCAGGCGCGTTATGGCGCGGTGCACCTGCGAGGTGGCGGTCTTGAAGGCCTGGCTCTCGTCGAATACCACGATTCCAAACTGCTGGTCGGAAAGGTAGTCGATGTCGTTGACCATCGTGCGGTAGGCGGTGATAACCACGTCGGTGCGCATGAGGTTACGGCGCATGTCGCGCCGGTTGGCGATGCTGCCGGTATAGGTACACACGGTGAGCGACGGGGCAAAGTGCGCCAGTTCGTTGCGCCAGTTATGGACTACGGAGGCCGGAGCGATGACGAGGGAGGTCTTGCGGAGGGGCGGGGATTGCAAATCCCCTTGAACAGAGAGGGGTGAGAGGTCGCCGCGCATCTCCTCCTCGGTGAAGAGCAGGCCGGGCTGGGTTTTCTCAAGTATTACCGTGCTTTTCTCTTTGTATTTCAGCAGGAGTGCGATGGTCTGTATGGTTTTGCCCAGACCCATTTCGTCGGAGAGGCAGCAGCCAGTCCGTGCCTCAAAGTTGTGCCACAGCCATTGGTAGCCTGTGAGCTGGTAGGGGCGTAAGGTGGCGCGCAGGGTGGAGGGAGGGAGAGCCTGGGCTTGTTTGGCCTCATAGTTCTCGTGGCTCCCATAGTTCTCACTAGCTTCCTCATCGGCTGCTGCTGTCAGCTGGCTTCGGTGGCGCTTTGTTCCCAGGAGCAGCAGCTGGGCGTATCGCTTCAGCCATTCGGGCGGTATGAGTAGTAGCTCGCCGTTGGGTAGCATGTAGACCTGCTCGCCGCGTAGGATAGTGTCGCGCAACTGGAGGAAGGGCACACGTAGACGCCCGTTGTCGAGTACGATGGTGACGTCGGTCTGCAGCCAGTCTCCGTGCCAGGTGTCACTCTGCTCCACGTCCAACGGGCCGATGTAGTACATGGTGTCTGATGGCTGCACCACGCCGAAGCCTTTCTCTTGCAGCATGAGCGCATGCTCTCGCAGCCAGGCGACCATCACTGTTGTGGAGCCGAACAGCAAGGTGCCCGTTGTCGTATATTCGGCCAGCACTTGTATATACTGTCGTTCCTTCTTGCGGTCGCGCATCTGCCGGGTGAACCGGAAGCCGCCGTCATCGGTGGCCGAGAGCGTCACCCGGCCATTGGACTTGCTGTCGGGGGAGTATTCGTTACTGCCATAGTGGAACCGCAGGGTGAGCAGTGACCGTCCGTCGAAGGCTGTCTCTACGTGCAGACGGGGCTGTGGCTCGTCGCCCGTATCGCTGATGTCGAAGCCCTCGGCCTCTATCTCTGCCTTCGCCACGTTGCGCAGGATGAAGCGGTGCATGTAGTCATTCTCTATGCGTCGCGGTATCTCTACCGTGGCTTTCTTCGTGAAAGGCAGCAGCAACTTGCCGCTGAAGCCATCGGCAAGCATCATGAGCTGCTGATTGATGATGAAAAGTCCGGGCTGATGGCCTAGCACGGTGGTATGGCCCGCAAGTGCTGGCCCCGTCAATATTGTCATGTCTGCCAGCCGAAGATTCATTGTGTAGCTGATGCCCTCTTCGTGACGTCGGAAGCACATCACGGGCATAGCTGTGGCATCGGCTATGAAGGTCAACCGATTATCAATGTGTAGCGGTGTGCTGTCGGTGGGCTGGTAGAGTATGGGAATGTCTTGCTTGTGAGCCAGCCTTACGGCCTTCAGCAGCCGCTCATCGCTCTTGTGCTTCACGTGTTGCTGCTGCGTAGCATCGTCGGCACTCCAGTAATCCTCGATATGCCGGAACGTCTTCTTGTTGGCATAGCGCGTGTAGATGCTGTCGGGCTGCAACTGTTCGCAGACGGTGGCCAGTTGTCGCAGGTCGTCGTCTCCCTCATCCACCCATTGCGCCCTGACGGCAGCTTTCGGCTCCATGTATCGGCCCAGCGAGGCGACACGTCTCAGCTCTGCCCCGGTCAAGCTCCAGTAGGGTAGCGGACGTAGTATGAGTAAGATGTTGCTGTGCATGACTCTCTTCCATGCCTGTTCACCACAGCCAGTCCTCCTGCTCGCCGTCGTAGACGATAGGGCCGGTCCAGCCGTATTTCTTACAGACCTTGGCAACGTCGTGTTGCAGGCTTGGCGTGACGAGGCGGTCGCCCTTGCGCAGCTCGAAGTACTGCTTCCTGCCCCATTTCGTAATCAGATGATTACGGATCAGACTCTCCATGTAGCCGGGCATGTCGTGATACATGTTCGTAAAGCCTCGCTTCATCATCACGCGGACGTTCTTGCGGAACAATGTGCACCCCTCGCCGCCATGCTCCGGGTTGCGCGGATTGACCGACTTGTAGGTCGGGAGCGACGGGTTGACATACTGCCCTGCCAGCCAGCGAAGGCACTCCTGGCGCAGGGGGCACTGGTCGATGAAACACACTAAATAGCTTGCGGCCTTCTCGCGGAAGACGACTTCCTGTTCTTCGTTGTTCATATTCATAGTTGCAAAAGTACGAAAAAGCTGGAACATATACAAATTCTTTCAAGTTTTTTAATGTCTGTGTGTGCCTTTACCTCCTATTCATTATTTATTCATGCTTCGGGAATCAACTAAGTACTCTCCGGCTTACATCCGTTCAAAGTCAGGAAGAGGACGTAGTTCCCTTATAGTTTCCTTACTGGAAACTGCCAGTTCCCCCGGAGGAAACTCACAGTTCCCTTACTGGAAACTGGCCGACAGGTCGTAGCAGGCTCCGGGAAAGGATAGTCATGGCTGGATGCTTAAACGGATATTGCCCGATGAAAGCCCGAAAGTAAAAGGTAGTGCTTATTTGGAATCCTCATTATTATGAGTGGGATTTTTGTGTATTTATGAAAAAAAAAGCTCAGGAATTTGCAGATGTCAGATAATTGTTGTAACTTTGCAGTCGAATAGGTGGCATAATGCCATCATATTAGTTAAGAGATTATGGCACAGTCGGCAGTTACAGTGAGATTGGACTCGAAGATGAAGTCGCAGTTTGATGAACTTTGCGAGCAGTTTGGCATGAGCGTAAATACGGCTTTCAACATTTTTGTGAACGCGGTTGTCAGAAGTCGCAGCATACCGTTTACCATTAGGGGCAATCGGGAGGAGGCTCTCAGCGCCCTCGACTTGTTTATGCAACAGCGCAGGGTAGCTGAGGCCAGCCAGGAACCAGAGATGACGCTGGACGAAATCAATGCGGAGATTCGTGCCGCGAGGGAGGAACGTCGTAAAAGACTGCAGACTGTATGATTTATGCAGTAATAGATACCAATGTGCTGGTGTCGGCTTTGATAACACACAACCCGGAGGCGGCAACTGCCAAGGTTGTGAGGCTTCTGCTGGAGTTGGGATTTATACCTATGTATGATGTTGACATCATCGAGGAATACGAGGATGTGCTGCATCGTGCGAAGTTCCACATTCGTCCTGAGGTGGCCGATGCATTGATTTCCCATATTATTGAAAATGGCATTGAGTCATCAAGGATAGATTTTGCTGAGGCGATGCCGGACGAAGACGACCGTGTGTTCTATGAAGTTACGCTGAGCAAGGAGGATTCATTTCTCGTGACAGGCAACTTGAAACATTACCCCATCTCTCCCCGTGTCATTACTCCGGCAGATTTTATTAAGCTTATTTGAAACATATCATCCCATGTCACGAGACGTATCGCTCGTAGGCGGCCATGAATCGCTGTACGGGACGGAGGCGCATGAGCAGATGCTCGAAAAGGAATACTCCGAGGAAGGCGGTGGCGATGCCAAGGAGGACATCGATGACGTAATGGTGGCAGGTGTAGACGGCGGCGAACCAGATGCCGAGGGTGATGACGACGCACAGGGCGATGAGCCAGCGGGGACAGCGGGCTCGGACGGCATAGATAGTGGCAATGAGCATGTAGGCGGCATGGAGTGAGGGAAGAGCCGCGAAGATGTTGGAGTTGTTCACGTAGATGCTCTGGAATACGGGCAGGCCGATGAGCTCGTCGAAGCGTACCAGCCCGGCGGCGCTGCCCGGAGTGCCGAGGATAGGCTCGAAACCATGCTCGATGACGTACCAGGGAGGTGCGGCGGGGTGGATGTAGTAGATGGCGAAGCCTATCCAGTTGACCACGAGAAAGGCAATGGCGAAATGGAGGTATTCGCGTCGGCGGCCGGTGAAATAAAGCCAGAGGCCGAGGGCCATAGGGCCGGGCACCCAGCAGAGGTAGGCCAGGCCGGTGAGGAGGTCGGCCAGTGTGCAGTGGTGAGCGTGGAAATACTCAGGGAGGACAATGCCTAAGAGGCTCTTCTCCGTGTCGTAGAGCCCCTGCACGTCAATGTCGTTCACCATGTAGTTAGGACAGAGGCGCATCCAGTCGTAGCTCACTTCGAAGACGACAAAAGGCAGCAGGGCTACGGCAAGGCGACGAGACCATCCGCTGGCGAAGAACATCAGAAGGAACAGTGCCACCATGAGCACCTGCGCCGGGATGAGCCCCACCACCAGCGATTGGAAGAGGAGAAAAACCGCTGAGGCCGTCAGTACGATGACGGCCTCACGGCGTTTATTTTCCTTTTCATTAATCATTCCATTTCCCTGAACAGGCGTGCCAGCTCTGCCATACGAGTGATGACAGCAGCAATGTCGGCTACGTCGACAGTTCCGTCGCGGTTCACATCAGCCTGAGCTTTCAAGATGTTCGTGCCACCGGCCATGACATCAATGACAGCGGAGATGTCGGCCACGTCGACACTGCCGTCACGGTTCACGTCGGCTACGTCGTAAATCTTGGCAACGCGTATCTTTCCGTCAGTATTGAGGGTTGACGTGTCGAACTCTATTGCCAATGGTCCATAGACCTTTACTATCGGCTCTCCCGTTGCGGAGGAGAAGCCGCTGTTGAAGATTGTCAGCTCGTCGCCGACATTGAGTGTGCGGCCTTCGGGTATGCTGATGAGCAGGGTGTCGGCGTTGTGGGTGATGGCTCCCTTGACGGTGAACTTGTCGTTACCGGTCTTAGACAATTTGCAGAGCATGGTGCTGCCCTCGTTGAGGCGAAGTGCTCCGTTGAGCCGCAGCGTTCCTGTGATGCCGCTGATGCCGGCGGTGATGGTTCCTCCCTTGTTCACAGTGACCGCTGTAGCCAGAGCGTTGCCTTGCAACGTTCCTCCTTCGGCTACAGTGATGAGGCCCGTAGTGAAGACGGTTGCAGAGGAGTTGCTCAGCTCCAGCGTACCGCCGTTGACGGTGATGGGCGACGTATGTCCCGCAGTAGCAAGGGTGAGCTTGCCCGTTCCCTCCTTGGTGACACTTTTGGCCTTGAGCAGTCCGGAAAAGCGGGTGTCGGTGTTCAGGTAGCCTATCTTGTAGGTGCTCTGCGAACCGCCGAGCACGCCGTCTGTAGCTGTTCCGGCCAGTGAGCCTATCTTCAGTGTGGCTGTAGCTTCACTGCCGCCACCGCTCGACATGTGACTGATGGTCGTTCCTGCTCCGACGACGAGCTTGGTTTTGCTCATGTCGGTGACGTTGTTCATTAGGCGGAAGTTACCGCCGTCGCCGATGGCCGTCAGCTGTCCCTCGAACTGCACGAAACTGGAACTGATGTCGCAGCGCACGTACTTCGTCTGGATGGTGAGGTTGCCGCTGCCCTTGATGGAGCCGCTGATTTTACCGCGAGAGGAACCGATGATCTTGTTCGTCGTCCCTTGCTGTACGGTGATGGCGTGGTTGAGGTCGGGGACGGTGGAGGTGCTGTTCACGTCTATCTGGTGAACCTCGCCACCGGCCAGGAGCATGGGCGAGCCGACCTTACCGAAGGTGGCGTTCCATGCTCCCTGTGCCACCTTTCCCTTCTTGACGATGAGTCCCGCGAAGGAGTTCGTTCCGCCGTAGGTGAAGTTCAGCTGTCCGGCGCCGTCCTTAACGAGGTAGCCCGTGCCTGAGACCTGTCCCTTCAGCGATAGGGCGCTGTTGCTCTGGGTGATGCTGATGGTGGCGGTGTCGGTGAGCGTGATTTGTCGGTCGGTACCCATATTGTCCTTCGAGAGGACGAGGGTGCCGCCGTTCAGCTGGAGGTTGCCCTTTGCGGCGGTGGCGGCGCCGAGGGCGCTCTTCTGGCCGCCGTCGTAGAAGTTGGGCACGGTGAGTTTTCCGCCGTTGACGATGGTCTTGCCCGTGTAGTCGCTGTACTTCATGTTGAGCGTCACGTCGGCATCCTTTTCAACCGTCACATCGCCCTCGCCAGAGATGCCGCCCTCGCCGTTGAGGGTGTACTTGCCGCTCTGGAAGGTGACGCCGTTAGTGACCATCATCTCGTTGACGGTGATGGTCTTCTTCTGACCCTCGTCGGTGAAGACGATGCCGTCGCCGGAGACGAAAGCGGTCGGTGATTGCAAATCCCCTTCAAGAGATGGGACACTGAAGTTCTCGGCTTTGTAATCCCAGAGGTTGTTCTCTGCGCCGGTCCATACTACGTTCTCCTGAGGTAAGCGAGTAGCGTTGATGACGAGCAGCAGTCGGTTGTCGTCGACGACGAGGTCGTAGTTGATGCCTTCCAGTCCGCGTGTCTTCAGCTTGGTGACATCGCAGGTGAGCGTGCCGGTGCAGCGTGCCACGTCGTAAATGGCAGCGTCCTTAGTCTGCAGGTTCACGGTGATGTAGTTGGTGCCCTTGAAGGTGAGGTCGCCCTCTACGACGAGGTAGCTTGAAAGGAATGTGGGCTCTATGTCTGTACCGTTGTCAATGGTCTTGGTGTTAATCTCGAGATAGACGTTTCCGGGCAGTGTCATGCTTTTCTTCGAGCATATAAGGTCATCCTTTGCCAGTAGCCGGCATCCCTCATAGTTCAACGCTCCCTCGAAGGTGATGGTGTCCTGTAGCGTGACCTTTCCGCTGAGTGTGCCCTTGGCTCGCAGTTCCACGGGACCTGCTATGGTTCCGTTCACTTCCAGTGTTCCCTCGCTGATGATTGTCTCTCCTGTATGGCCCAGATTGCAGTTAAAGGTTGCAGTTCCCAGCATCGACTTGATAAGCTTTCCTGAACCGGTGGTTCCTGCGCCTTCGAAGGAGTAGTCGTGGCCGCGCGGGTTCATCATGTAGATGATAGGTACATTAAGGGACTGGTTGATTGTTATTGGCTTGCTGTTGTCGCCAGACAGGTCGAACATCAGGCTCTTGCCGTCGGCGTAGGGAGCCTGCTGCGTCATGTCGAAAGTGGCGAAACCACTTTCCACGCTACTGCCGCCCTTCCACCTCAGGTCGGCCTCGAACACTGGGGGCAGCGGTGGCATGGGCATGTCGCCGCCGAGGTAGAATCCCGTATTGGGGTGCTGGTAGTAGCCGCGTGTGGTGCAGTCGCCTCGGTAGTGCGGGTCTTGCTGGAGGCAGTAGATGCTGTAGTTGGTAGGGATGTTAGTGGTGAAGCCGATGAGGCCCGTGCTTGAACTCTCGTTCTGGTAGGCGAGGATGACCTCCTCGCGCCAGTCTCCGGCAATGTCGCCCATGAAGGCGGGACGTGTACCGGTGCCGCCATGTACTGCCCAGCTGGTCTCTTGCGAGAATTCGCAGAGGCGGTCGCCCAGCACCTTCGACACCATCATGTTCGTGCCCCAGCCGGAGCCGCCGGGCGAGTTGATCCACTCACGCTGCAGGTCGCCGTCCCACCATACACCCTCGAACATCGAGCCAGAGCGCGTCTGCCCGGTCTTCTCGCCCTTGCAGGTATAGACAAACTCGTCGGCATAGCTCAGTATTTCATAGCCCTTGTAGCGGTTGTCCATGTCGAGGCAGGTGCCTCGGCCCACGTCGTAGACCGATGGCAGGTACCACTCCTTGATGCGTTCGGCGGTGCGTGCGTCATAGAGCAGCTGTCCGAGGAGTGCGCTCTGCTGGATGGCGTATGCCTCCAGTCCGGGGCGGTCGGGGTCGATGTCGGAGAGGATGTAGCGGTCGCCGTGACCGATGCCGGGCGATGCGAACCACCCGTTCTTCGGGTTCACGGAGTAGCCGCCCTGTATCATCTCGTCGGTGCCGTCGCCGTCTACGTCGGCCACGCGCAGCTGGTGGAACTCGGCCGGCCATGGACGCTTGTCGTTGCGGCTCCAGGTCTTGTCGTGGTGCCAGTTCGTGGGCACGCCGCCGTTCCAGTCATACTCCCAGGTGAAGACATAGTTGTGGTGGGTCTTGTTGGTTTCCCTATCGAGGCACTCCATGACCAGCGAGGGGTGGATGCCGTCGAGGTAGCAGATGGAGAAGTGACCGTCCATAACAGCGTAGCCGAAGCTCATGTACTTGGCGCGGGCATTGCGGCCATACTGGTCGCTGCCGTCGGTCACCTCGTTGTATTTCAATTCGTTGCAGGCAATTTCTTCGCCCGTCAGACCGTCGATGACAGAGATGTAGAACGGCGGCACCTTCGTCGAGTGCGAGCGGTAGTCTACCACGCCGTCGCCGTCCACGTCGGCCTTGTCGCTGCCGTTGGCATAGCGTCCCCAGGTCTCGTTCTGCTTGTCCCAGAAACGGGTGCCGTCGCTGGCGCGAATCATCACCTCGCAGCGGCCGTCGCAGTTGATGTCCCAAGCCACGACCATGTCGTTCTGTCCGCCGCAGATGTTCACGTTGGGACCCATGTCGACTGTCCAGAGCAGGGTGCCGTTGAGCTTGTAGGCCTGAATCTTGTGGCTCGTGGTGGCGTTGTTCTCCTCCTGCTCGTTCTCTTCGCCACTTGATGCTCCGGCAAAGAGCCGGTCTACGACCACGGCATCGTACTCGCCGTCGCCATTGGTGTCCATGGGCCAGCAGAACTTCGTGCGGTAGTCGTTGCGGGCAAGTACCTTGTTGTCGAAGTCGAACTTGAACCAGATGTTGGGCCACGGCTGGGTCTTGTAGAGGAAGGGAGCCGACAGCTCGCCCTCCGTGCCATCGGGACTGATGGCGGTCACGGCATACTCCGTGTTGTTCGTAAGTGTCGTCGAGAGGCAGGTCACCTTCAGCGGCGTGCTGTTCACCTTCGTGTAGTTAGAGGTGCCTGCTGCGCGCTTGTAGACGTTATACTTAGTGCCCTCGGGTTCCTCGGCCAGCTTTCGCCAGGAGATGAGCGAGCCTGTGCCGGCAGAGCTGGTGACGCTGCGGATGGTAGAGCCTGAACGGTTTGTGGCCAGGACTGCCCGGCCGGTCTTCTGCAAAAGACGCTGGGCCGGCAAGGTGACTGGCATCAGGGCCAGCAAGGATAGTGCGATAGTAGTTAGTAGTTTCTTCATAATCAAAAAAGTTATTGTCTGTAATGATGTTGCAAAGGTACGGACAATTATCGACATGGCAAAAGAAAAATCAAAAAAGAGTATAATAATGCCAAAAACAAGGGGTTGTGGAGAAAGAACCGTTCTTTCTTATCGAATAAGCCGTCCTTTCCATGAGAAAAAGCCGTTCTTTCCCATCGAATAAGCCGTTCTTTCTCCAGGCATGATTTTTTAAACCTGCATAAAAGCAGGGATAGCGCGGCGAAAGTTTTGCAGAAAAGTGCGTGAACGCTTGGTAGTTCGTGGAAAAATTCGTAATTTTGCCGCGCAAATATAGTTCAAAGTTCAAAGAGACATGTTGAATCTATCGCAAATATCGCTGTGGGGCATTGTTCCCTTGCTTCTCTTGCTGGCTGCTTCGCTGGCTGTCTTTTGGTTCGTCGACCGCAATCTGTTTAAGATTATCCTGCGCATTTTCGGCCTTGCCGTGGTGCAGTTGACGGTCGTCGGAGCCTATACCTGGCTGCTGCTACATACCGACAGCTGGTGGGCCTACACCTTGTGGCTCCTGTTGCTGGCGTTGGCCGTGGGCGTGAGGAGTGCCCGGCTTACGAAGCTGCCCCGTGAGAAGTCTGTTCACGTTGCGCTGGCCGTGGTGCTGGCCGTGGGCGTGACCTGCGGCGTGCTGATGATCAGTCTTCCCGTAAGGCTGGTGCTTCCGGTGGCGGCGGTGCTTGCGGCGGGTATCTATGAGTCGGTCGACGTGTCGCTTTGTGCCTACCAACGCAGCTACGACAACACGCAGGCCCATCGGTACTACCTCTTAGCCAACGGTGCCACGCTGCTTGAGTCGCTCATGCCCAGCGTGCGCCGTGCGCTCAGGGTCACCATCGTACCGCAGCTGCAAAGGCTGGCGGTGCCGTTTATGGCCATTGGAGCTATGCTCTTCTGGGGCATGATTATGGGCGGGGCCACGGCTCCGTCTGCACTCGTTGCCACGCTGATGCTTTGCACGGCGGCCTTTGTTGCTGCTGTCATGGCTACGCTGCTGGCCATTTTCTTCCTGTCAAAGTATTAAGTTTTAAATCAAAATAGTTATGAAAAAGTTTTTAGGTACATTAGCAATGCTGCTCTGCCTGGCCGTGGTGCCCGCAGATGCACAGGGTCTCTCATTTGGCGTGAAGGGCGGTGTCACCCGTGCATCGTTGGAATTTGACAAAGACAATTTCTTTGGCAAGGGTCACTACGGCTGGTTCATCGGCCCGTCCGTGAAGCTCAACCTGCCCATGATGCTCGGTGCCGACGGTGCTGTTCTCTACGACCAGCACGAGGTGAAGATTGCCGGCGACGAGGGTCAGACGATGAAGATTAAGCAAATCTGCATCCCTGTCAATGCCCGTCTCAACTTTAACCTGCCCACTGGTGCAGGCTTCTACTTGGCAGCTGGTCCGCAGGTGGCCTTCAACGTGGGCGACAGCGAGTTCAAGTGGAGCAAGAAGGAAAGCTACGAGACGACATTCCAGATGAAGAAGTCGGCTTTCAGCCTGAACTTTGGTGCCGGCGTCACCCTGCTCTCGCACTTAGAGGTGGGCTTTGCCTATAATCTCGAACTGGGCAATACAAGCGACATCACGATGAACTTTCTCACCGACAGGAATACCTATAAGGATGACAGTAAGGTGAACACGTGGAAGTTGCAGGCCACCTACTATTTCTAAACGCGCGTAAATGAGACTTCTTTTGCTCGTTGCGTCGCTCCTGTTCTCAGGAGCGGCGTTTGCCGACACTTCGCCGAAGTACGAGGTGAGGGCTGTATGGCTGGCCACCATCGGTGGCATAGACTGGCCACGCTCCAGTTACGCCCCTGCCCAGAAAGAGGAGCTGCGTGTGATGCTCGACCGGCTGAAGGATGCGGGCATCAACACCGTGCTCTTTCAGGCTCGTGTGCGTGCCACCACGGTCTATCCCTCGGCCTTGGAGCCTTGGGACGTCTGCGTCACCGGAACGCCGGGACGCTCGCCGGGCTACGACCCGCTGCAGCTGTGCATCGACCTCTGTCATGAGCGTGGAATGGAGTGTCACGCCTGGGTGGTGACGCTGCCCGTGGGGAAATGGAACGCCCAGGGATGCCAGCAGCTGCGCAAACAATATCCGAAACTGATACGCCGCATTGGCGAAGAAGGGTACATGGACCCAGAACAGTGGCAGACGGCGGAATACCTGTCAAAGGTGTGCCGTGAGATTGTTCATAACTACGACGTGGACGGCATACACCTTGACTACATCCGCTATCCGGAGACATGGAAAATAAAGGTGTCGCGCCAACAGGGACGTGAGAATATTACCCGTATCGTGAGGCAGATTAACCAGACCGTGAAGGCCGAAAAGCCCTGGGTGAAGATGTCTTGCTCGCCTATCGGCAAACATGATGACCTGCGCCGCTACCGCAGTGGCGGATGGAACGCCCGAACGGCTGTGTGTCAGGATGCTCAGGAGTGGCTGCGGATAGGACTCATGGACCAGCTCTACCCCATGATGTATTTCCGTGGAAATCAGTTCTATCCCTTCGCCATCGACTGGCAGGAGAATGCTTACGGGCGCACTGTTGTCGGAGGTCTGGGGACTTATTTCCTCGACCCGCGTGAGGGGAACTGGACAGCCGACGTGGTGGAGCGTGAAATGAACGTGCTGCGACAGCTCGGTATGGGCTATTGTCACTTCCGTGCCAAGTTCCTCTGCGACAATATCCGGGGTGTCTACGACTTTACCAAACAATTCTGCGCCACACCCGCACTTGTGCCGCCAATGACGTGGAGCGGCGTGCAGCCGCCACGGCAGCCCCAGGGACTCACGTTGAAGGGCAACATACTTTCATGGACTCCGCCCAGTTCATCTGCAATATGCTATAACCTTTACGCCTCCGAGGACTTCCCCGTGGACGTGAACCTTGCCGAGAACATCGTGGCGACGAAACTGTCCAGGACTGCCGTCAGTTTGGGTAAAAACGCCGGTCGTATGAACTACGCCGTGACCGCCATGGACCGCTACGGTCAGGAGAGTTACCCTGTGCAGTTGCTTGTCAACGCCGGCCCAAAATACTCTGCCCCAGAAATTGCTATTACTGACGGACGTCCTGTGCGGGTTCCGCAAAGCTCTGTTATAGATGCTGACTTTATCATCATTGAGACGCTGTCAGGGAAGCCTGTTGCCACTCGTCGCTACGCACCCACGGTCAGCGTCAACGGCATACCCGACGGCGTCTACCAGCTACGTACTTTAGGTCGCAAGGGCCGTAACCACCGCATAGGATTTTTCAGCATCAAGCGCAAACGATAGACTATGACGTACGATTATCAGCTTCGCGTCCTGCCACAGGTGGCTGCCAGTGATGCTGCCCTGCGTGATTACATTTGTGAGGAGAAGGGCATCACCCTTGAGTCGCTGAAAGCCGTCCGCATACTAAAACGCTCCATTGACGCCCGCCAGCGAACCATTGTCGTCAACCTCACCGTTCGTGTCTACGTTGACGAACAGCCTGCCGACGACGAGTTTGAGCACATTGTCTATCCTGATGTCTCAGACAAGCCACAGGTCATTATCGTGGGAGCTGGGCCTGCCGGGCTCTTTGCAGCCCTGCGCCTCATAGAGCTGGGGTTGAGGCCTGTCGTGCTCGAACGAGGCAAGGACGTTCACGAACGGAAGAAAGACCTGGCTCGCATTTCGGTGACGCAGCAAGTGGACGGCGAGAGTAACTATTGTTTCGGCGAGGGTGGGGCAGGGGCCTATAGTGACGGCAAGCTATACACTCGTTCGAAGAAACGCGGTAACACAGAGAAAATCCTCCGCGTGTTCTGCCAGCACGGAGCATCGACCAATATCCTCGCCGACGCTCATCCGCACATCGGTACCGACCGGCTGCCACAGGTCATTGAGGCCATGCGAAACACCATCATTAAAAGCGGTGGCGAGGTTCACTTCCAGACGAAGATGACGGGGCTTGTCATTGACCATTCCCCATTGACCATTGACCATTACCAAGCGGGAAGGGTCATAGGCGTGAAAGCGCAGCAGATGGTCAATGAAAAAGAGTTCCTCGGTCCTGTTATCCTCGCCACAGGCCATTCTGCCCGCGATGTCTATCGTTACCTCGCTTCTCTCCCCTCTTTTGGAGGAGTTGGGGGAGGCCTTGAGCCGAAGGGAATTGCCGTTGGTGTGCGTCTGGAGCACCCTGCTCAGCTCATTGACCAGATACAGTATCACCGTCGCGAGGGTCGCGGAAAATGGCTTCCGGCAGCGGAATATTCCTTTGTCACTCAGGTGGATGGCCGTGGCGTCTATAGCTTCTGCATGTGTCCCGGCGGCTTTGTCATCCCCGCCGCCACTGGCCCTGAGCAAGTGGTTGTCAACGGCATGAGCCCTGCCAGTCGAGGTACGCAGTGGAGCAACAGCGGCATGGTCGTCGAGATAAGGCCGGAAGATGTTGAAAGTGAAGACTCTTCACTAAAGATGATGGCTTTTCAGGAACAACTTGAACGTCTTTGCTGGCAACAGGCTGGCATGAAACAGACGGCTCCTGCACAACGTATGGTCGACTTCGTGAACGGACGTCTGAGTGCCGACCTGCCACGTAGTTCCTATGCCCCGGGACTAATTGCGTCTCCCCTGCATTTCTGGATGCTGCCGTCCATTGCACAGCGGCTGCAACAGGGATTCCGCCACTTCGGTCGTCAGGCTCATGGCTTCCTCACTAACGAGGCCGTGCTTATTGGTGTAGAGACTCGTACGTCAAGTCCCGTCCGCATCGTCCGTAATCCTGACAACCTACAACACATTATTCTCTCTGGCCTCTACCCCTGCGGCGAGGGTGCAGGATATGCCGGCGGCATCGTCTCCGCCGCTGTCGACGGAGAGCGATGCGCCGAAATGGTGGCCTGTGCTCAAAGATGAGGGTTTGAACTACTCATGTACATATAGGTTCCAGCCTAAGTAGGTGTCGATGGCCTCGTTGAGGATGTCGACAACATCGGTGCGGCTCATGGCTACGTGGTGCTCGAAGCCGTTCTTGCAGATGTACTTCATCAGCTGCTGTAGGTTTTCTACCTTCGTCACGGCGATGCAGCCGTCCATGCCGTAGGGGTCGCTGGTGATTTCGCCCTTGCCCAAGTAGGCCTTGATGCAGCCAAGGGTGTCGTCAGTCGAGATGCGGAAGAAGGTGAAGGGACCTTCGCTCACTTTGGCATAGACGGCGCCGAAGGTGTTCACCTTGCCCAATGTACGTCCGAGCACGCCGAGCGGACCGAGCTTCAGGTCGTCGTTGCCGATGAAGCCACGAGGGAAGTTTCCGCAGTGGGTGCAGACGCACTTGTTGCGCTCCTCGGCGAAGTTGTTGTTCCAGTCGAGCAGGGCAGGAGCCTGACCGCTGGCCAGCGCAAGGGCATACATAGACACGGCACCGGCCAGGTCGGTCTCGCAGGCGGCAGGGATGAGCTTGTCCGAGAGCATAGACATCGTTACGCAGGCGGCGCAGCCGTAGTTCTGCTCCAATGAGTCCCAACACTGGATAGCCACGGCCTGTACGTCGTTGGCCTCAATCCAGTTCTCTACTGCCACACTGAACTTTGCCTGTAGCGTCAGCTTCTCACGATAGGCTTCAGGAACTTTGGCGTAGTTGTGGATGCGGCTGCACATCTCCTTCAGCTTCGGGTCGTCGTCGCTGATTTTCTGTGCGGCGAAGAGTATCTCCGAGAGGTCGGCGGGCACCACGGTGATGCCGCTCTGTTGCAGCAGTTTCTCACTGGCGCGGCAGGTATTGAAGCCTAAGGGACGGGTGCCTATCTGTCCGATGCGGCAGTGGCTCAGGCCGTTTACTACGCGGCAGATGGCGGCGAACTTCTTCAAGTCCTGAGCCAGCAGCGGACTGTAGATACTGTAGGTGTGGAGCGTGGTGTCGGTGAAGGGGATGCCATACTGGTAGAGGTTGTTGCACACCGAAATCTTTCCGCAGAAGGCATCGCGGCGGCTGTCGAGGTCTACCTTGTCGTTCTCGTCGTCGCAGGCCTGCACCATCACAGGCACCCGCAGGTCGGCATCGCTGATGGCATTGATGATGCCAATCTCGAAGCCGAAGTTGGGCAGCGAGACCACGATGCCGTCAATCTCGTCGCGGTGCTCACGGAACTGTTTAGAGACCTTCAGACCGTCCTCACGGGTCTCGATGCTCGACGAGCCGGTAGGGGTAGCGTCCTCGGGCAGGATGATGTACTCATAGCCCAGCTCGTCCATCGTCTTGAGCAGCTGACGACGCACGTCACGGGCCAGTTCGGAGTTAAAGTAGGCGCGGGTTCCGATAATCACGCCAAAGCAAGTCTTTCCGTTTTTCATAGTGGTTCGTTATTGAGAATTAATATTGTTTATCAGACGTTTGGCTACGGTGACGGCCCCGTTGGCATTGTCGGCATAGCCGTCGGCGCCTATTTCGTCAGCGAAGGATTGGGTGACGGGTGCTCCACCTACCATCACCTTCACCTGCTGGCGCAGTCCGGCAGCTTTAAGCGCAGCGATGACCTGGCGCATGTAGTTCATGGTAGTGGTGAGCAGGGCGCTAAGGCACAGGAGGGCGGGCTTGTGCTCACGGACGGCCTCCACGAACGTATCGGCAGAGATGTCTATGCCCAGGTTGATGACCTCGAAGCCGTTGCCCTCGAGCATTGCTACAACAAGGTTCTTGCCGATGTCGTGCAGGTCGCCCTTCACCGTGCCGATTACCACGCGGGCTGCAACATTGTCCTTCCCAGCGGTGGCCATGAGAGGTTTTACAATCTCCAAGGCAGCCTTCATGGCTCGGGAGGCCATGAGCAGCTGGGGCACGAAGGCCTTGCCGTCCTCAAAGCGCTGGCCTATCTCGGCCATAGCGGGTATCATCTGCCGGTCAATTAACTGCTGCGGGGTGTCTCCGGCGGCAAGAGCCTTTCGGGTAGCAGCAACGGCGGCATCAGTGTCGCCGGTAAGGATGGCCTCTTTAAGGGAAGAAGGAAAAGGTTTTAGTGACGAATCGGCTTCCGCAGAAGTTTCTTTCTCATTTGCGGGGCTGATGGGTTTTGGGGGGATAATTGGTCTAATGGGGTTCAGTGGGCTTAGGAAGATTCCTTTCACAGGCTCCACGCCCTGTGCCAGAAGTCGGGTGAAGGCATCGGTGGTGCCGCAGCAGCCACCTATTATATTAAGGTGGTGGCCTTCAAGCAGTGGCCACACGTCGCGAAGCAAAGCCTCCGGGGCTTTTGTGTAGCGGCCTTGACTGTCGGGCATGCCCATGTTGGGGTAGAGGCTTACTTGGGTGCCGAAGCGGGCTAGCTCCTTCACTAACGGGGTCATGGCCGCCACGTCAGCCAGACAGTTGAGGCCGATGGAGTAGAAGGTTGATTGAATGTCCTCTAGGAATTCCAGTATGCTCTGTCCTAGCATGTTGTGACCATCGGGAGTGGAGACGGAGAAGCTGAGCATGATGGGCAGATGGGGTGCCACGTTACGGGCGGCTTCGATGGCGATACGGGCGTTCTCCACGTCGAAGATGGTCTCTATGAGAAGGAAATCCACGCCACCGTCGGTCAAGGCCTGTATCTGCTCCTCGTAGGCTGCTTTAAGGGAAGAGGGGAAAGTGGACTCTTTATTATTTAACTTTTCGTTTAGAATGGTTCGGCTGGTAGGGCCGATGCTGCCGGCCACATAGCGGGGCTTCGTGGGGTTGCTACGAGTGAACTCGTCGGCCAGTTCACGGGCCAGTCGCACGGCAGCGAGATTGATGTCCCGGCAGTGCTCCTCCAGTCCGTAGTCGGCCATAGAGATGCGTTGGGCATTGAAGGTGTTCGTCTCGATGATGTCGGCCCCTGCCTCGAGGTAACGGCGATGTATGTCGCTGATGACTTTAGGACAGGTAACCGACAGCAGGTCGTTGCAGCCCTTCAGCTCCAAAGGATGGCTGGCAAACTGCGTGCCGCGGAAATCCTCCTCGCCCAGGTGGTACTGCTGAATCATCGTGCCCATAGCACCGTCGAGGACGAGGATGCGGCCTACACTTTCAACAGTTCGTATCGCCTCCTCCACCTCCTGCTCGTTGTGGAAGTCCATCTCTATGTGTACTCCTTCAGTGCCGATGGCGTTGAGCAGTGGCCGCAGTTCTTCGGGCTTTACCCAGCAGGCCATGACGCTCTTTCCTGCCTCGAGGATGCTGCGGTAGAGGTCGTACCACTTCGGGTCCCCGCCTTGCGGCTGGCCAACACCGGGTGTCCACTGGATGGCGTCGAGCTCTTCAATCTCCAGCAGGGCAGGCAGGTGACGAAGGGCTCCCACACCGTCGAGGTGGTAGAGCGTGTAGGGTATGCGCTGGCATTGCTCTCGGATGTAGGGCACGACGAAGCGGCGGAAGTCGTCCTCGCTGATCATCGTCGAGATGTCGCTCTGCAGTTTCGAGCACTTCCCCGGTGCCCATAGCGAGAAGTAGCAGAAAGCCATCTCGTCGCCCTCGCGGATGATGTCATACAGCTCGTCGAACACCTTGAAATAGATGTCGTTCACCTGCTGCAGTTCGCTCTCCAGTTCCTCGGGATGCATGACCGTGTCTAAGAGCACCTGGTCGGTGCCGCGCAGCGCGGCCAGCACGTCGAGCCCCTCCATGAGGTCGGGCATGCCCACGTAGTAGTGGCCCTGTGCCCGCCGTTTGCAGGCGCGCAGCAGGTCCTTGTGCAGGTTCAGAGGTGAGAGGTGAGGGGTGAGGGGTGAGAGGATAGTTTCCTGCGCAGTAAGCCTCCCCTTCGGGGGGAGGTCGGTGGGGGCTTGGTGTATCCATATCGTGTCCTCGCCAGCCTCCAAGCGTGCTCCGAGTATGGCGGCCAGCGAGCCGGGGCCGAGCTGCGTGTTTGCCACAGGAAGGATATCGGCTTTCAGGCACGAGTGGGCCACATACCAGTCGAGATACTGTGAGCGCCATTCCGGGTCCAGCCATTTCTGGTTCAGGTCGCGGGGAGGTTCCGGCATGGGAATGTCAGCATGCGGTGTGACACCCTCCTGGAAGTGCTCCCACATATTTATTATTACGCCACGCCGATGCCACCAGTCAATGTAGTGGCGCTTCGTCTCTTCAAGGTTTGCTTTCCAGCTGTTCATGCGTTGCTGGGTGTGTAGTTTTAAGTTTGTGTGCAAATTTACTGCTTTTTCCGCTATTTGCAAAGAAAAGAGCGAAAAAAATAGACGGTGCAGAGAAAGAACGGCTTTTTCTACCAGAAAGAACGGCTTATTCTATGGGAAAAAACGGCTTATTCACATGGAAAGAACGGCTTTTTCTCTTGACTTGAACGGTTCAAAGTCTAAAGGCCCTGCTAAATGTTGATGACCTGGTCGCAATACTCCACTACGGCGGGTCTGTGTGTGACGAAGATGACGGTACGGTTGTGCTTTGAGAGCAGGTTGTGAAGCACCTGACGCTCGGTGTCGGCATCGAGGGCACTGGTGGCTTCGTCGAGGAGCATGATGCTGCCTGGGCGCAACAGGCTGCGGGCGATTGCGATGCGCTGTGCCTGACCCTCGCTGAGTCCACCGCCATGCTCAGAGAAACGGGTATCAAGGCCGTTGGGCAGGGCTTCTACAAAGTCGGCACAGGCCATGCGAAGTGCTTCGAGCATCTCATCGTCGGTGGCCGTGGGACAGCCCAGCTGAAGGTTCTCTCTCAGTGTGCCGCTGAACAAAGTGTTGCCCTGTGGCACATAGACGAAGTTGCAGCGGTGGAGAGGGGTGAGGAGTGTGGAGTTGAGAGTTGAGAGTGAGGAGTGAGGAGTTAGGCTGATGGTTCCCTCCTGTGGCTTAACCAATGCAAGTAGCAGACGGATGAGCGTGGTCTTGCCAGCG
>JAGCNO010000115.1 GCA_017645905.1 Prevotella sp.
GAATGTCAATGAATTCATCTGAGAAGGCGAGACAAATAAAGCGGATGGAACCCAAATAAAGTTCATCGAAGCTTCCCCTCCAATTGAACTACTCTTTACACACATCTCGATAGTGTTCTTATGGCCAGCTTGTGAGGTACGATTTTCAAAAATTCATTTAGTTATTTGGCCGTATCAAATATAATTAGTACATTTGCACATGTTAAAAAAACACCTTTTCGGGTGTTGGGAATGATGCGAGAATCGAAAATCGCCTAGGCCGGCTTTGCGACCGGATGGTGGAAAAAGGTTCCAGCATCATTCATTTCTGCTGCGAGAGCCGTGCTGAACAGGCTGCAGCGTACCGTTTGATCAACAATAGCAGACTGGTTATGGAAGATGTCATCAGTAGCCTGGCACGTGCTTGTTCTGAAGGGTGCGAAGGCCTCTCCCACGTGCTTTGCCTTCAGGACACTACAGAAATAGTTTTCAGTCACGAAGGCCGCCTCTCTGTTTCGGACACGGACTTCGGCTACGGCACGAGCGAGCATGAGAAGTTCTGCATTTTTGCCCATCCCGGCCTGGTCATTGACGCTGCGAGCCGTATGCCCGTGGGCCTCGGCCACATGAAGGTATGGAGCAGGGACAGGTCGGAGGACCGCAGGAAGAAGCAGCGCCGCGGCAAGGTGAAGCTGGAGGAGAAGGAGTCGTACCGCTGGGTGGAGACAGCTGAGGAAACGGCATCGGCCCTGCCTGACGGTGTGCGGGTGACGATGGTCGGCGACCGTGAGAACGATGTGTACGCGGTGATGTGCAGGACGCTGTCGTGCGGCTGCGACTTCCTTGTCCGCTCGATGCACGACCGCCCCGTGGACTGCGATGTTGAGGGCGGCAGCCAGGGCATCAGGGAATATATGCTGGGATTACCCGCGGCCCACACCTACGACCTTGAGCTTCGCGGGCACAAGGGCAGGAAGAGCCGCACGGCCAGGATGCACCTGCGCTTCTCCAGGGTCACCGTCAGGAAGAGCAGCAACTGCCTTGACGACGTGCCGGAAAGCCTCACCTGCTACTGCGTCCATGTCATGGAAGACGCCTCGACGGTACCCAGTGGCGAAGAGCCCGTGGAGTGGCGGCTGCTTACCTCACACGCTGTTGAGACCATAGAGGAGGCCGTCAGGTGTGTAGAATGGTACAAGTGCCGCTGGTACATAGAAGAGCTGTTCAGGGTCTGCAAGAGCGAGGGCTTCCGCATCGAGTCCGTGCAGCTGGAGAGCGGTGCGGCAGTAAAGAAGCTCATCGTGCTGACGATGTGGGCGGCTTTGAGGTGCATCATGCTCAAACGCGCCTACGACGAGCAGGATGAGGCCGTGCCGGCCAGTAAGATGTTTGATGAAGACGAGGAGTACTTGCTCGGCCTTGAGATGGAGCGTATAAGCCAGAAGTCACCCAAAGCCCTTGACGGCAGGAACCCGTTCCGCAGGCACTCCCTGCCATGGGCTGCATGGATTATTGCCCGGATGGGCGGATGGAGCGGCTATGTCTCAGCACATGGCAGCCCCGGATACATCACCATGAAACAGGGATTGGACAGGTTCCGGCAGCACCTCGAAATCATAGCCTTCGTAAGGGCAAGAGATGTGTGTAAAGAGTAGTCAAGGGGAGGGGTTAGGGGTGGGGTCTGTATTATCTTGTCAGCGAAGAAGTTATCTTGTCAAAGTTCTTGCCTGGCAAGCGGCAGAGCCGAGTCCTGAATTTCTGGATTTACTGACATCAAAACAGATTCAGAAGGGTAAATTGTCTTTAGCGGACAGCATCACCTCCTCACTCCTCAAATTCGCACCTCTGATACACATCCCACTCAGTCTCAGCCGTCAGTGAGAACTCCACATCATCACTCTTATTTCCCGGCTCAGTAAACAGTTTGCCGCTATATTCCGTCACCATGTGGTTTTTCTTGGGACTATTGGCCAGTGTCTTTTCAAACTTCACGTCATTGTTTGCGTCGCGGGCGCTTATCGTCATGTTCAGGCTACCCGTCTCATCGCGAAGGAAAGTGTAGGCGCAGAGAGTCAGCGGAGCAGCCTGTCCTTCCACGTCAAAGACGATGCTCTGCTGCGAATTCACCGTACCGCCCATTCCCGTGACAGCATTAAACACCCCCGACTCACCGGTATAGAAAAGGCGGATGGTCTTCACCTCCGACGGGATAGCGTCCTGAATGATCACGCGCACCATCGAAGTGGCACGTTGCAGGCGGATGTCATATGTAGTCTGTTCCCCCGTCACCTCTATGTCGCCGTAATAATAGAATGTGTCAGAGAAGCCGATGCTATTAGTAAACTGTATGAATTCAGGGTTAGCGACGGAAGGATTGCCCGTACTGCTGTGCGCCAACACCAAAAGCTGATAGGTGCCCGCATTCAGCGTGAGGCCTATCTCACCGTAGTTGTCGTCAGCCCTCTTCTGCGTAACGGCTTTCACCTTCGCGCCGTTCTGGAAGAGCACAAACTGCAGATTAGTGCTGAAATCTGCCACACTTTGCACGGCACGCGTCTCAAAGGGAACGATGTTATAGAGCGAGGCACGAATAATGACATTGCCCTCTATAGGCTTCTTTTCCTGCTGTTCAATGAAGACAGCCTTCTCACAGGCCTCTAAACCCATCATGATTACTATCATCATGGTGGCCACAAACAATTGCAATAGTTTATTCATATCTATTAAAGGTTTTATTTATTCTCATACCATTGTTTCAGGACGAAGAAGGCCTTCTTTTTCTCGCCGTTGTCGCTGACAAGGCCCTTGCGGTTGTAGTAGTCCTGCACACCCGGCAGCACACGGCGGGGCGAGCGGAAATCCTTCAGAATCCAAGGCGTGGTGCCGGCAAGACCCTCAATCTTGTCAATCATAGCAAGGTTCTCGATATAGAGGTTCTCCTGAAACTCCTCCGTCCACCGCTGGTTCTTCGGGCCGTGCAGGCCATAACGGGCACCGCCGCCAAACTCGCTGATGATGACGGGCTTGTCGTAGGGTATCTCCCAACGCATCTTCGGCGCATCGTTGACATCACGATACCAGCCGATGTACTGGTTGAAGCTCACCACATCGACGAACTCATTCATGTTGTCGTTCAGGCGGTTGACATAATTCGAGGCGCCCGTCACCTCCATTGCCATCGAGATGAGACGGGTGTTGTCGAGCGTGCGGGCATACTTGGCCAGATTGCCGAGGAAGGTGTCGCGCTCCTTGGAGTGCGGCGTCTCGTTGGCGATGCTCCAGATGATGACGTTGGCGCGGTTGTGGTCGCGGCTGATCATGTCGCGCAGCTGGTGCTGGGCGTTCTCGTAGGTCTTGGGATTGGTCCAGGCGATGGTCCAGTAGACGGGTATCTCACTCCATACGAGGATGCCCATCTTCTCGGCTTCGCGCACCATCTCCTCATGGTGGGGATAGTGGGCCAGACGGACGAAGTTGCAGCCCAGCTCCTTCGCCCACGACAGCAGCGTGCGGGCATCGTCGGCGCTGTTGGCACGGCCTCCGCCGTAGGGTTTCTCGTTGTGGATGGAGATGCCCTTGAGGAAGATGGGCTCGCCGTTGAGCAGGATTTGCTTGCCGCGTGTCTCGATGGTGCGGAAGCCTATCTCGTCGGTGAACGTGCTGGTGTCGAGCGACAGCTGCACCTGGTAGAGCTTGGGATGGTCGGGGCTCCAGAGCTGCAGCTTCTTTGATTGGACATTGAACATTGTACATTGAACTTTGCCTTCGGCATCCGTCGTAAACGTCTTTTCGAGCTTCAGCTCGGGGATGCTGACCACGACCTTGTGGCCGGCCTCGGCCTTGTTCAGACGGGCGGAGAAGCTGATCTCGCGGCTCTTGGCCTTGGCGTCGGCCTTCTGCAGCTGCAGGCTGTAGTCTTGGAGATACACGGGTGTGACCTTCACGAGCTTCACGTCGCGTGTGATGCCGCCGTAGTTCCACCAGTCGAAAATCTGCGTGGGCACGTCCTCGGCATGGCGCTTGTTGTCGACCTTGACGATGACGGTGTTCTCGCCCTCATGCAGCAGGTCGCTGACGTCGTAGTTGAAAGCCGTGAAGCCTCCGATGTGATGGCCCACATGGCGGGTGTTCACGTAGACATGGCAGTCGTAGTTGACAGCGCCGAAATAGAGGAGGAAGGTGGAGGGGGAAGGGTTAATGGTGGAGGGTGGAGGGTTGAAGGTGGAGGGCGGGAGGTTGAAGCTCTTCTTAAACCACACCGTTCCTTCGTAGAAGAACAGTTTCTCGTCCTGCGTGTTCCAGTCGGAGGGGA
>JAGCNO010000116.1 GCA_017645905.1 Prevotella sp.
AGCATGTAGAGCATCTTGTTGGCGGCGTTCTCCTCCATCACCTCGTTCATGCGCGGCGAGAAGGTGGCCACCGTGGCTCCCTCGCTGTCGACGATGCGCGTCACGAACAGCGGTGCTGAGCGCACACCGTGATTGGCAAAGGCGGTGTAGGCGCTCACCATCTCGGCCACGGTGATGTCGCACGTGCCCAGACAGAGGGCGGGCGAGGGATGAATCTCGGGGTTCTCTATTCCGAAGTCGCGGAGTATCTGCACAAAGTTCTTCGGCGTGGTGCGGTGGGTGATGAGGTAGGCAGAAATCCAGTTGTTAGACTGCTGCAGCGCCCATTTCAGCGTAACGTTCTCTCCGTAACGGGCCCGGCTGCCGTTGCGCGGTGTCCATGCCTGGCCAGGCACGGGGTAGTAGGTACGCTGCACGTTGCGCACCGTGTCGCACGGTGTCATATTAGCCCCGGAGCTCATCATCACCAGCGAGTAGAGGAAAGGCTTGATGGTGGAGCCCACCTGACGGCGTCCCTCCGTAGCCATGTCGTAGGCGAAGTTGTGGAAGTCCAGTCCTCCGACGTAGGCCTTCACATGCCCGTTGTGGGGGTCCATGCTGAGGAATCCAGTACGAAGGAACGACTTGTAGTAGCGTATGGAGTCCATGGGCGTCATCACCGTGTCCACATCGCCGTGCCAGGTGAAGACCTGCATCTTCGTCTTCGTGTTGAAGGCACGGTCAATCTCCTCCTTCGTACATCCTGCGGCCTTCATCAGGCGGTAACGCTCCGTCTGGCGGACGTTGCGCTGCAAGATGCGGAGCACCTCGTCGCGTGAGAGCTTGCTGGAATAAGGGGCGTTGGGCTTATGGCGGAGCGACTTCTCAAACTCAGGCTGCAGGAAGCCGACGACGTGCTCATAGCAGGCCTGCTCGGCATATTTCTGCATGCGGGAGTCGAGCGTGGTGTAGACTTTTAGGCCGTCGGTATAGATGTTATAAGGTGTACCGTCGCGCTTTACGTTCTTGTTGCACCACCCGAAGAGCGGGTCGTTAATCCAGTTGAGCGAGTCGATGTGATACTTCACGTAGTTCCAGTCCGGATAGTCGGCACGGCGAGGCTTCTTGGCCGTCATGTAACGGCGCAGGAAGTCGCGGAAATAGGTGGCGATGCCCTCGTTGTGGTCGGCAGAGTGGAACTTCAGTCCCATGGGCAGCACCGAACAGCTGTCGTACTCCTCCTGAGTAATGTAGCCTGCCTTGAGCATCTGGTGGAGCACGACGTTACGGCGCTCCAACGAACGCTCCTCAAAGCGTACGGGGTTGTAGAGCGAAGGGTTCTTACACAGACCGACAAGCGTAGCACTCTCGGTGAGCGACAAGTCGCGAGGCTCTTTCGAGAAATAGACGTTGGCGGCAGTCTTGATGCCCACGGCGTTATGGAGGAAGTCGAAATAATTGAGATACAAGGTGATGATTTCCTCCTTGGTGTAGTTACGCTCCAACTTCACTGCGATGACCCACTCGATAGGCTTCTGCAACATGCGCTCCGTAGCGGTGTAGGCCACGTCGGTGTAGAGTTGCTTGGCCAGCTGCTGCGTGATGGTCGAGCCACCGCCAGCGTTCTTCTGTCCCAGGATGCCACGCTTGACGATGGCACGTGCCAGCGCGTAGAAGTCGATGCCAGAGTGCTCGTAGAAACGCACGTCCTCGGTGGCCACCAGGGCCTCGACGAGCGACGGAGCGAGGTCGTCGTAATCGACCATCACTCGGTTCTCGCGGTTCATGTTCCACGTTCCCAAGAGCTTGTCGTCTGAAGAAAAGACTTGCGTGGCATATTTGTTAATGGGGTTCTGCAGGTCTTCAATGGGCGGCATGAAGCCTATGCGACCATCAGAGATGGCCCAGAAACAGCCCGCTGCTACAAGAATGACGATAAGGAGCAGCGTCCAGAGGATGATGAAAAACCACTTTCTCATGTTATATGGGGTTGATGGGGTTATGGGGATAATAGGCGTGATGTGACTTAGGGGATGTCGGGGGAAAGGATAACTTTGTCGTCGAACTTCGGCAGGGTAGACTCAATGACGGTGGCCGGAGAGAGCTCCTGCCAGGTGCGGGCATCGTAGCGGGTGAGCACCGCCTGACGTTCTCCCTCGCGGGTCAGGTAGACACGCTTGAGGCTTATTACCGTCATGGTGTCTGCCTGCTGCGTTTTCATCTCAATGGTCAGGGCCTCGCTCATGCGGATGCTGAGCGAGTCGTCGCTAAGAAAGGTCATCTCCGTCTGTCCCTCGAGCCGGTTCGTGACGGCGGCCTTCATCTTCGCATCCATGAAGTCCATGAGGTCCAGCCGGTTGTTTGCCGTGAGGTAAGGCACAAGAGAGTCAGGCATTGCCTTGAAGGCCTCGCGAACCGTCTGCGCACTTGCGCTAACGCAAAAAAATAAAGAATAAAGAATAAAGAATAAACTCAGTTGTATACGGTTCATAACGTTCATAAGTCTGAAGTCTGAAGTCCAAAGTCAATGGTCAAAGCCCCTTTGCCAGCTGCATCATCATCACTGCGGCCAGGCCGGCGGTCTCGGTGCGTAGGCGGCTCTTACCTAAGTCTACGGAGACGAAACCGGCAGCGATAGCCATCTGCACCTCGTCGAAGGAGAAGTCACCCTCAGGACCTATCATCACAAGCGCATCCTCGTCGGGCTGTCCCTGGCGTAGACAGTCGAAGAGGTTCTCACGCGGAATCTCCGTATAGCAATGGGCGATATAGCGCCGCCCTGTGGCATGCCACTTGATGAAGTGGCGGAAGTCCTGCATGTCGTTCAGCTGTGGCAGCCACGGCTTGCGGCTTTGTTTCATGGCGGCCACCGCAATCTTCTCAAGTCGAGGCAGTTTCACCGCCCTCCGCTCAGAGAACTGGCAGTTAAGCAACGACAGTTCATCAATGCCCACCTCGGTAGCTTTTTCCACAAGCCACTCCGTGCGGTCCATCATCTTTGTAGGAGCGACGGCCAAGTGAACATGTCCCGGCCACTGCCTCGTTTGAGGGAGCGTAGCTTTTATGTGATAGGCACAGCGCTTGGCAGACGTCTCCGTCACCTCAGCCTCGTAGAAGGTCCCGCTACCGTCCATGAGCATCATCTCGTCGCCCGCCGTCAGACGCAGCACACGGACGGCATGGACGGTTTCTTCGTCGGGCAGTGTCTGCCGAGTGGCAGCATCGGGGACATAGAAATAGCGTTCTTCCTTCATGGCTTAAAGATCAAAGGTCTGGGGTCAAAGTGTGGTAGTTGTGGCCGTCGGAATGGCTGGTGTGTTACGTCGCTTTATCTCGTCGCGCAGC
>JAGCNO010000117.1 GCA_017645905.1 Prevotella sp.
GGGCTCGTGGGTAGGACCGTCCTCACCAACGCGGAAGGCGTCGTGGGTCCAGATGAACTTCACGGGCAGCTCCATCAGGGCAGCCATACGAACGGCGGGCTTCATGTAGTCGGAGAATACGAAGAAGGTACCGCAAGCGGGGATCACACCACCGTGGAGGGCCATACCGATGCAGCAGCAAGCCATCGTGAGCTCAGCCACACCAGCCTCGAAGAAGGCACCAGAGAAGTCACCCTTCACGAGGTCCTTGGTCTTTTTCAGGAAGCCGTTGGTATTGTCGGAGTTAGAGAGGTCGGCAGATGCGCAGATCATGTTGGGCACCTGCTCAGCCAGCTGACCCAGAACAGCTGCGGAAGCACTACGGGTAGCGCTGCCGGCCTTCTGCTCAACCTTGCTCCAGTCGATGACGGGAGCCTTGCCGCTGAACCACTCCTCGAGCTGCTTGGCCTGTACGGGATGACCCTTGGCCCACTCAGCCTTCTCGGCATAGCGCTCAGCAACAATCTTCTTCAGCTCCTCAGCACGCTTTGCATAAAGCTCCTGCACCTCGGGGAAGATCTGGAACGGATTCTCGGGATCGGCACCGAGGTTCTTCATCGTGTTGATGTAGGCGTCGCCACCAAGGGGAGCACCGTGGGTAGCGCAGTTGCTCTCGTAGGAAGAGCCGTCGGCCTTGCGGGCACCCTTACCCATCACACAGTGACCGATAATCAGGCTCGGACGCTCTTTTTCGGCCTGAGCCTTCTTGATGGCCTCGCGGATCTGGTCAACGTCGTTACCGTTGATCTTCTGAACGTACCAGCCCCAAGCCTCGTACTTCTTGGCGGTGTCCTCGCAGGTCACCACCTCGGTCTTCGTGGAGAGCTGGATATCATTGGCGTCGTAGAACATGATGAGGTTGTCGAGGCCCAGGTTACCGGCGATACGGCCTGCACCCTGAGAGATCTCCTCCTGTACGCCACCGTCGGAGATGTAGGCGTAGATGGTCTGGTTCATCACGTTGCCCAGACGAGCCTTCAGGAACTTGGCGGCGATAGCGGCACCCACGGCGAAGGTGTGACCCTGTCCGAGGGGACCGGAAGTATTCTCGATGCCACGCTCAATCTCGCGCTCGGGGTGACCGGGTGTCACCGAACCCCACTGGCGCAGGTTCTTCAGATCCTCCAGCGTGTACTTGCCGATGAGGCAGAGCTGAGAGTAGAGCATCGGAGCCATGTGACCGGGATCGAGGAAGAAACGGTCGCGACCCTCCCATGCGGGATTCTCGGGGTCGTAAACGAGGAATTCACTGTACAAGGTGTTGATGAAGTCAGCACCACCCATGGCACCGCCCGGGTGACCGGACTTAGCCTTTTCAACCATCGAGGCAGCAAGGATACGGATATTATCCGCTGCCATGTTCATAACTTTGTTGTCGTTCATAATGAATAATTAATTGTACAATTAACGAAAATTGCTGCAAAGATACAAAAAAATTCTGAAATATGATACTCTTTCGGAATAAATATTTCGTTCAGAGGGGAAAAACGGTTGTTCTTTCAGATTTTATGTTTAACTTTGCAGGCAGATTAATCATAGAAAGATGAAACAGAAAGTATTGTTCCTTGTGATGACCCTCGGCTGTGCCCTGTGGGCCAGTGGCAGCAACCAGGTAGCTCAGAAGCCTGTCGGCTCGGTGAAGTATGTGGCTAAGAATGCAGTGAGAATCCGATTTTCCTCGGGAGTGGCGGAGCATCAGCTGCCTGACTGGATGTACGTCAAGCACGATGAGGAGACCCGTCCGGAGATATCCGCGAGTATCGAAGGCGATGCCGTGACAGTGAGGAACAAGGCGGGGAATACGGTGTTTCATGCCTCCCGTCATCAGCTGGAGTCGGGTGTTGCCACGCTGGCTTTCGACTCTCCGAAGGATGAGTACCAATTTGGACTCGGACAGTTTCAGGACGGCTATAGCAATGTGCGAGGTCTGTCGCGCAGGCTGACTCAGGTGAACACGCAGATCAGTATTCCCATGCTGTTGTCGAGCAAGGGCTATGGCATCCTATGGAATAATTATGGGCTGACAGAGTTCAACCCCTGTTCGCAGAGCGTCAGTCTGACGAAGCGTGCCGGAACTGCCGGACGAGAGGAGGTGAACGTCACCTCTACTGAGGGCGGCAAACGGGAGGTGCGTGAACGCCATATCTTCGAGGGTATCATCGATATCGCTGAGTCTGGCGACTATGCCCTTTTGCTTGACGTCGGTCAGAAGATGGCCCGCCGACATAACCTCGCCATCGACGGTAAGCCCGTCATCGAGATGCAGAACCTCTGGCTTCCGCCTACGGCATCGGCCATCGTCCGTCTGGAGGCCGGCACCCACAGGCTGGAGGCAGAGCTGACGAAGGACGATATGCCTGTATTGTATTTTAATAAGGTGACGGACGAGACCGTTTTCCGTTCGCCGGTGGCTGAGGCCGTTGACTATACCGTGTTCGTCGGAACGCCTGACGAGATTATCGCCAGCTATCGCGAACTGACAGGCGCTTGTCCTCAGATGCCGACCTGGGCGCTGGGCTATATCCATTGCCGTGAGCGTTTCCACTCCTCGCAGGAGATCCTGGAGACAGCCAACCGCTTCCGAAAAGAGGACATGCCGGTCAGCGTGATGGTACAGGACTGGCAATACTGGGGTAAGCACGGGTGGAACGCGATGCAGTTCGACGAGGACTTCTATCCTGACCCCAAGGTGCTCACCGACAGTCTCCATAAGATGGACATGCGGCTCATGCTTTCCGTATGGTCGAAGGTTGACAAGAACTCTGAGGTGGGCCGACAGATGGCGTCACAGAACTATTATATTCCCGGTACCGACTGGATCGACTTCTTTAATCCCGAGGCTGCAGCGGCCTACTGGAGCAATTTCTCAGAGCGGCTGCTCCCTTTGGGCATTGATGCCTGGTGGCAGGATGCAACGGAACCGGAGAACGACGATCTCGTGGGCCGACGCGTCAACAATGGCCGGTGGGCTGGGGAAGAGGTGCGCAACGTGTTCCCCTTACTCGTCTGCAAGACCGTCTATGAGGGTCTGCGCAAGGATGCTCCCGATCGGGAGCCGATGATACTCACGCGTTGCGGGTTCCCGGGCATACAGCGTTATGGTGCTGCCATGTGGTCGGGTGACGTGGGCAACGACTGGGAGACATTCCGCCGACAGCTGACGGCCGGTCTGGGTATGCAGGCGGCAGGTATCCCCTGGTGGACCTACGATGCCGGCGGCTTCTTCCGTCCGCAGAACCAGTACACCGACAGTGCCTACATCGAGCGGATGCTGCGCTGGATAGAGACGGCTGTGTATCTGCCGCTGATGCGGGTACACGGGTATATGAGCAACACTGAGCCCTGGAACTATGGTTCCGAGGCGCAGGCTATTATCTCAGAATGTCTGAAGGAACGGTATCGTCTGTTGCCGTATATTGAGCGTTGTGCCAAGGCGGTGGCAGAGCAGGGGAGTACCTTGATGCGACCGCTCGTCTTTGACTTTGCTGACGATGCCGAGGCTCTTCGGCAGAAATACGAGTATATGTTCGGTCCGGCGCTGCTCGTCAGTCCTGTCACGGAACCTGGAGTGACTACATGGCGCACCTATCTTCCCAAAAATGAAGGAGGCTGGTTTGATTACCGTACCGGCCAACATTACGATGGCGGACAATATGTAACCACACCAGTCTCCAAAGCCTATATCCCCGTATTCCTACGTGCGGGATATAGTATAGACGGATAGTTCTTATTTGATATTCAGCACGACAATCGACTTGGCGGGCACCTTCACCGTCACGACACCTTTGTTCAGTTTGGCGTCCTTGTAGTCCTGAGGAGCGACGATGTCAGGATGCTGGAAGTCGTTGTAGTCGGCCACGTTCTTCGAGGTGAGGATGCGGCCGCTGACACTCTTGGCCTGATAGCCGGCGACGTTGAAGTCGATGGTCTGATCCTTGTCGAGGCTCACATTCGTCACAGCTAGCACGATGCTGCCGTCAGTCGTCTTGGCGGCTGAGGCAGAGAGCATGGGGCAGGGACGGTAACCGGCATCCTTGGCATCTTCCTTCTCCTTGAAATAAGCCTTGCTCACAGCCATTACCTCCGTCGGCAGATCCACGGGCAGGTAGGTAGCCTCCATGAACGGGGTGTACATCTCGAACACGTGATAGGTCGGAGTGAGCACCATGTGACCCGTACCTTCCTGGTCGGTGAGGATCATCGACTGCAGCACGTTCACCACCTGAGCAATGTTAGCCATCTTTACACGGTCGGTGTACTTATGGAACACATTCAGTGAGAGTGCAGCCACGAAGGCGTCGCGGAGGGCGTTCTGCTGGTACAGGTGACCGGCAATGGTACCCGGCTCCTCGTCCCACCATGTGCCCCACTCATCGACCAACAGACCGATGGTGTTCTTCGGGTCTTTCTCGTCCATGATGGCCTTGTGCTTCTTGATGACCTCCTCAATCTCCAAGCACTTGCCCAAGGCCCAGTAATACTGGTCGTTGTCAAACTTAGTGGCCGAGCCTTTCGGGCCGTCCCAGCCGGA
>JAGCNO010000118.1 GCA_017645905.1 Prevotella sp.
CAGGAGGGCATAGATTCTGCTTCTGCACAAAGTCCTTCAAGGCTTTGCGCAACTGCGTCCGCTCTTCCAGCGTCTGTGGTATGGTATGCTCTTTATTCAATTTTCAATCTTCAATGTTAATCACCCGTATGCTCCGAATCCAAAAAAATAGTGTTTCTTCAGCCATCGGTAAGGCGCACTCTTCTCAGGGATAGCAGCGGCACCCATGTCGTGGCACGGCACAGGCTTCATCTGCTGATATTCCTGCATGACCGTGGCTCGGCTTGTCGTCTCACGGACTTCGTAATCCTGGAGGATCTTGACCATCTGTTGCGGATTCTCCATCAGGATGCAGCCACGCGTGGTCTCTGCTATTTGTCGGCGCATCTCAGAGAGGAACTGCGACCCGGCGTAGAGTCCAGTCAGATTGCTGGCATCGGCGTTAAGAAAGTCCGTCGCCATCTGGATGACGGGACAGAACTCCAAAGCGCCCGACGGAGAGATGTGATGGCTCATGCCCGTGGCTCCAGGACAGAGTGCACGGCCCTGGTCGTCCCAATAGACATCGATGAGGGCGACTGGGGCGTCGAGCCGCTCGTCGTTGAGGAACTGGCGCAGACGGACAATCTGTTCCTCGGTCAGCGCCACCTCTGGATGGGCATCGGCGCCGACAGGGCGGTAGATGTAATACCACAGATAGGCAGCACCCTCCTGTGCCACGCGCTCGATGTGCTGGCGGGTGACCAGTTCATCGAAGTTCGACTGGCAGATACTAGCGGCAATGCCAAAGATGAGTCCGGCTTGCCGGCAGGCACGGACACCTTGCAGGGTGCGGAGATAGACATCATTAGCCTGACGGCGGCGGTCGCTCTCCTGTTCCAGCCCCTCGATGCTGATGAGCGGAGTGACGTTGCCCGCCTTGCGCAGTCGCTGGGCGATATCATCGGTCAGCAGTGTGCCGTTGGTGAAAAGTTGGAAGTAGCAGTCGCTGTGTTTCTCGAAGATAGTGAGAAGTCCGCGATACATCAGCGGTTCGCCGCCCAGGATGCCGAAGAACTTCGAGCCGTGCTGTTTGCTCTCGCGGATGATGCCGTCGAGTTGCTCGATGGTGAGGCTCTTGCGTCCGCCACGAGTCACCCAGCATCCACTGCACGCTAAATTGCACGTCTCGGTAACGGAAATCATATTGAAGGCAGGGAAGAACGGTTCGCCCTTCCGCTGCCGTCGCTCGAAGCGACGCATGTTCCACAAGTTGGGCCAACAGAAGTTCCTGACGAACTTCCACTGCAGCCTGACGGGTGTCTGTTTCATCACCCTCAAGCCCAGCTTCATCAACGAGGTATAGGCCGTTATGCTCATGCGTTTAATATATTAATATGTGTTGGTTCTCAATGTTACTTCATCAGTTTCTTTCTTGTCAACAGACGGTCGCGGAGGGTCTGGGCATAGAGTTCACGGGTGTCGAGTTTGACAGCGTACTCCTGTTGCTCTTCGCCGCCATTGATGGGACTACGGTCGTACTTGGGAAAGATGATGGCGCTGGCAGGGCAGGTGCGTGCACAGGCGGGGCAGTTGTTCTTGCAGTGGGTGGGATGGACGACGCGGATGCGCTCGTCGACCATCTCGTAGACGCCAAAGGGACAGAAGGCGAGACACTTGCCACATTCGGCGCAGGCTTCCTTGTCGAGCACGGGATACCAGGCATCATCGCCCAACTTCCGGGGCATAGCCTCCATCTGTTTCGTCCACTCGGCTATATCGTCGGCGCTCACCTCGACAGGCTTGATACCCAAGGCTTCGAGCACGTCATTGGCAGAGCCCGTTCGGAGGTTTAACGACTTCACTGGCGATTGGTGCTCACCATCGCCCTCCTCGCCCACAAAAGCCATCAGGCTCTTCACCGCCCGCTGATGACAGGCCACGATGGTCGTCTTGGCTATCTCGTGAACCTCCTTGTCTTTTTTCTCACATAGTTCGCAGAGGTCGGCCACCAGACTGACCTCGATGCCAGCCTGCCGGGCAGCGACCGCCACCTTCACCACCTCTGAACGGTCAATGAATGTCCGCGAGGAACATGCACATATTGTTATCTTCATATCTTAATTCGTAGTTATCCAATTCTTAAACTCCGCCGCCTTGTTCTTGCTGACGAACAGCGGTTCTGGCAGTTCGATAGGCATGCTCACGAGCAGGCGGCTGTCGAACCAGACGACCATCTCCTTCACGCAGTCGCGCGCCACGATGTACTGTTTGTTGGCGCGGAAGAACTTGGTAGGGTCGAGGTTGCCAATGAGCGAGTCGAGCGAACGGTTGTAAAGCATCATCTTCCCTGACTTCAGGTAGATCTGTGTCTTGCGGTCGGTGCTGTAGATACAGGCCACGTCGTCCATATTGACAGGCATCAACTTATCCTTCACAGGAATAAGCAGCGAGGTTAAGTACTCGCTCTTCTGACTGGCAGCGGGCCGCATCTTCAGCATCCTTTCCAGATAGTCCATCACGTCGCTCTTGCTCCAACGCTTGAACTTCTCCAAAGCGCGCTTCAGTTCCGATGTCTTGATGGGTTTGAGCAGATAGTCGATGCTGTTGACCGTAAAGGCATCGAGCGCATACTGATCGTAGGCGGTAGTGAACACGATGGGAACGGTGACCTCTATCTCCTGGAACAGCGTGAAGGCCGACCCGTCGCTCAGATGAATGTCCATGAAGATGAGGTCGGGCGCAGGGTTGCCCGTCAGCCACTTGACAGTCTGCTGAACGCTCTCCAGCACCTTCAAGACCTCGATCCCCGGGTCGATTTCCTGCAACATAGCGATGAGATTCTCGCTTGCCGCCGTCTCGTCTTCTATAATCAGTACTTTCATGCTAATGGTAATATCACTTTGAATTCCTTTTCCGTCGGCTCAACACGAATCTGCTGGTTCATCAGCAGCATGAAGCGCTTCTCCAGATTGCTCAGTCCCGTGCCGTGCGTGTCGGGCTTGTATTGTTTGGGGTACACAGGATTGACGAACGTCAGTTCCTTCGCGCCGTTCATCTTGATGTCTATCCGCATGCGGTGCTCGCTGTCGATCATGTTGTGAACCGTCACGTTCTCAATCAGTGGCAGCAGCGCCAGCACGGGGATCTGCAGCGACAGGCACTCTGCCGGCACGTTGATGCAGACGTCGAGCTTGCCGGCATATCTTACCTCCATCACCTCGCAGAATGAGCGGGCGAACTCCAGTTCTTCCTCCAGGGTGACCAGTCCTTTGCGCTCGCTTTGCAGGATGTAGCGGAAAATGTCGCTCAGGTGGTCGATATAGTCGAGGGTCAGCCGGTCGTCCTTCTTGCGCACGAGGCTGCTGATGCCGCCGAGCGAGTTGAAGAAGAAGTGCGGATTGATCTGATTCGTCAGTGCCGTGCAACGGCTCTGCAGGCTCTCGATCTTCAACTGCTGCAACTCCTCGTCCTTCTTCTGGTGAACCAGGCTCAGATAGTTGGCGTAGCCTAACAGCAGCACCATCATGCCCATGACGAAGAACTGGAAGGTGAGGATGATGGGGCGCCCATCGAAACCCGTGCAGATGAGCATCGTGATGCCCTTGTAGATGGCGAAGGCAGCGACGGTGAGGGCCACGTTGGGCAGGATGCGACCGACGAGGCGCGTATCCTTCAGCCAGCGCTGGTTGGCCCACAGCATGCCCGCAGAAAGAACCCAGAACAGCAGGAAGCGAATCAGCGTGTTGTCAATATAGCAATTGAGGCCTCCGGCAGGCACGCAGTTCAGATCCAGACTAAGGAACAGCAGATTCGGATAACTGACGAACACCGTGCATACCAGGCTCGCCAGCAATATCTTGTTGAGGGATTTGTCGTACTTCATTCTGCTTTTTCGTACACGTACAATAATTCAACGTGCAAAGATAGCAAATAATTTTCAAATCATCTGCTATCTTTGCACGAAAACGTAAATAATGTACCTAATGCCGATTTACTTACACCATCCGGTGCGTGGGATTCGGCCGTCCGGGCTGGAGGTAGCGCCAGGCGAGGACCTCGTCGGTATACTGGCCGTCGATGGCGTCGACAAGAACCTGACGTACGATTTCGTCGAGGTGCTCGGGCACGGTCTCAACGCGGGCATTGATAATCAGTTTCACGTTGTCGCTCATGCCGGCAGTGCCGCGCAGTTGCAGAGCCGGGGCGGCGCCCGTGATGTTGCCGACGGCATACTGCTTGCCGTTCTCGGCGATGACCTTGATGTGGCCCACGCGCAGGTGTTCCTTCTTCACGGCCTTGGCCAGACCGGTCATGATATCCTTCAGCAGCGTGTCCCAGTAGACGTTCTTGCCGCTCAGAGCGACGGTGCCGTTGAGCCAGCCGAGTACGGCCTCGCCGTGGGCGTATTTGTCGTAGTCGATGTCGAGGATCTTCGTGCCCTCGCCCTGGCGGTTGGCCACGTCGCAGAACCACTCGCGCACGCCCTGGCCGGTGAGCGTGCTGCAGGTCATCACCTTCGTGTGGTGGAAGCAGGCTTGCGTGTCGCTGACGAGCTTCTCCATTTCGTCGTCGCTGAGCAGGTCGCTCTTGGTGATGAGTATCACCTCGCTCTCCTCCAACTGCTTGCGGTAGATGTAGGCGGCGTCTTCGTGCAGGCCGCCGTTGCCGCCGTAGAGGATCGACTTCAGGCGGGCGGGGTCGCTGAGCACGGTCAGGGGCGACAGGATGACCTCCGTGTTGTGGAATTTCTTCAGGGGCCGCACGATGGTGGCGGTGAGGTCGGCGCAACTGCCCACTGGCTCGGCCAGGATAACATCGGCCTCGACGTCACGCCGCAGCGAGTGGATGGCATCGACAAAGCCGTTAAAGTTGCAGCAGAAACAACTGCCGGCCACCTCGGCCACCTTCAGGTTAGCCTGCTTCAGGAGC
>JAGCNO010000018.1 GCA_017645905.1 Prevotella sp.
AGCCCAGCAGGTCGGTAGTCATCTGGCGGTTTAGGGGGAACGACGAGCCATAGCCCGCTGCCGACCCTAACGGGTTGCGGTTAGCCGTGCGGTAGGCGGCGAGGAGAAACTGCATGTCGTCGGCCAGCGACTCGGCATGAGCACCAAACCACAGACCGAACGACGACGGCATGGCCACCTGCAGGTGGGTATAGCCCGGCATGAGCACGTCCTTATACTGCTCGCTCTTCTGCTGCAGTTCGCCGAAGAGTTCCTTCACAGCCTCCGCCACGAGCTTCAGCTGATGGCGGGTGAAGAGCTTCAGGTCAACCAGCACCTGGTCGTTGCGCGAGCGGCCGGAGTGAATCTTCTTGCCCATGTCGCCAAGCTTCCTTGTCAGCATCAGTTCTACCTGCGAGTGCACGTCCTCGATGCCCTCCTCTATCACAAACTCGCCCTTGGCAGCCTGCTCGTAGATGCTGCGCAGCTCTTTCAAAAGCACGGGCAGCTCGTCCTTGCCGATGAGCCCGATGCTCTCCAGCATGGTGATGTGGGCCATGGAGCCCAGCACGTCGTAGGGTGCCAGATAAAGGTCCAGCTCGCGGTCGCGGCCCACGGTGAAGCGCTCTATCTCAGCGTTTATCTCAAAGTCTTTCTCCCAGAGTTTCATAATTCTCATTTCTCATTTCTCATTTAGGGCGCAGCCCGCTCTTTTTTCATTTGGCGAAGCGCAACTCACACCAGCTCCACTTTATTAATGTCCTGCTCCCGCTCGCAGTAGTGGCAGGTGAGTACGCCGTCAGCCACGTGGAAGTGTGTGGGCATGGGCTCGTTGTTGGTGATGCACTTGGGGTTGTTGCACTTCACGATGCCGCGTATCTCGCTGGGCGTCTCCACGGTCTTCTTCTCCACCACCTCATAGTCGCGGATGATGTTGAGGATGACGTTGGGAGCCACTACGGAGAGTCGCGAAATCTCGTCGTCGGTGAAGAACTTGTCCGACACCTTGATGATGCCCTTGTTGCCCACCTTCTTCGACGGATAGTTGATGCCGATGGTGACCGGGGCTGTCGTGCTGAAGAGCCCCAGCAGATTAGCCACCTGATAGGTCTTCGCTGCCGGTATGTGGTCAATCACGGTGCCGTGCTCAATGGCGGCTACGAGCATTTCTTTCTTGTTTTTATCCATGCGAGTCACGTTTATTTGTTTTCTGTTTGCAAATGTACTCATTCTTTTCCGTACTCTGCGGCTTGCACGTCTTTTTTTAACAAACATTTTGCCTCCCCTCAGAGACAGCCGTGCCATTTCCCATAGAAAAAACTGCATTTTCTCCAAGACTCCGCAGACAAGAAATCCCCTGTAACCCATACGGCTGAAGGGCGGGGAGCGGAATTAGACAAGCGAGATTCCCTACTATAAGAACGGCTCTCTGTGCTTCGAAATGCCGTCCTTTCTGTGACGAAACACTAAGGGAATTGAAAAATTCTCTCGAGAATTTCTGGGAATAAGCCGTTCTTTCTCATAGAAAGAGCCGTTCTTTGTCACAAATTCTCTCGAGAATTTTTCAGACTAAGCCGCTCATTGTTTCTGAAAGTGCCATTCTCCTGCCGACTCAGGACTATCCTTTGCCCTTTCATAACGGCATATTTCGAAGAAACTGAACTTTAAAAAACTGGCCGAATATTTTTCTCTTTCAGTTTTTTTTTGTACCTTTGCAGCCGAAGAGGGTTACTGCCTCAGAACAGGACGTAATTAGCATAATAAGACATACAACTATGAAAAAGATCTTTCTCCTGATTACCGTTCTGCTGACCATCGTCACAGGAGCAAAGGCCGACGTGACTATCAACAGAACGAACTTCCCCGACGATAAATTCCGCAACTACCTGCTCGCTCTGCGTTCTGGTCGGGACGGCGTGTTTACCGACGAGGAGCTTGCCAGCATCACCACTATAGACGTCTCTGGAAAGGGCATCGGGAGGCTGAAGGGCATTGAGTATTTCACGTCATTAGAAGTTTTAATCTGCTATTCCAACGACCTCGCCTCTCTCGACGTGTCGAAGAACACCGCTTTGGTGGAGCTGGACTGCTCCTCCAACGACCTCGCCTCTCTCGACGTGTCGTGTAACACAGCTTTGGAGCAGCTGGACTGCTCCTCCAACGAGCTCGCCTCCCTCGACGTACGTAGCAACAAGAATCTGTCATATCTGGAATGTCATGACAACCAGATAAAAGTCATTGACATGGATTTCCTCATTGCCAGCCTGCCGGAGAATAAGACCAATGAAGTGTATAAGTTCGTCGCCGTTTCGAACTCAACCGATGAGGGCAACGTCTGCACGAAAACGCAGGTAGAGGAAGCAAAGAATCGTGGCTGGACTACCTATTCTTACGACTATGTCAGAAACGGAATAAGCCCCTACGAGGGTGGTAAAGATATCATTATCAAGAAGGGCGACGTGAACGGCGACCAGACGGTCGACGTGGCCGACATCTCTACGGTTATCGACGCGATGGCGGGCAAGGGAACGGATGGCCAGAAAACTGCTGCCGACGTGAACGGCGACAAGACGGTCGACGTGGCCGATATAGCATTGGTCATCGACATCATGGCGGGGAAGTATGTTGAGGCGTATACCTCCTGCCCCGACGACCACCACCCACACCTCATCGACCTGGGCCTGCCCTCAGGCACGAAGTGGGCGTGCTGCAATGTGGGAGCTTCTAAGCCTGAGGACTACGGCGGCTACTACACCTCCGACGAGGCCCAGGCCTACAACCCGCCCTCGTTGGACCAGATAAAGGAGCTGCTTGACAATACCACCAGCGAATGGACAACACTGAACGGCATGAACGGTCGTAAGTTTACCGGTTCCAATGGCGGCTTTGTGTTCCTCCCCGCTGCCGGGTACGTCTGGGACGGCGAGTTGTTCAACGTCGGTTCGAACGGCTACTACTGGTCGTCGACGCCTTACGTCGAGGACTACGCGTACCTCTTCTACATCGATTCGAGCCTCGCGCGCTGGTACAGCCTCTACAACCGCTACAACGGCTACAGGGTTCGCCCTGTGCGTTAGAACTGCGCGTGCATCCTTTCCCAAGGCGAACGCGAAATAAAGCCATAATTTCATTTTTACGCGCAGACCCTCCGGCGGGGTCGTGCCCCCAAAATTACAAACTATAATGAAATCCTATTCTATTCTTTGTTGTGCCCTCCTTCTGGGTGCTACACTCGCCGTTCAGGCTAACCCCATTACACGTGCTGAGGCCCGACAGGTGGCCCAGCAGCTCGTAGGTATCAACGATGCATCGACCGATGCCGGTGCCCCGCTCTCGCCTTTCTATGTCTTTTCTCGTGGTGCGGGCCAGGGCTTCGTCATCGTCTCGGGCGATGACAGCACAGCCCCCATCCTGGGCTATACCGAGCAGGGCGACTATGACCTCGACCAGCTCCCGCCACAGCTGCAGTCCATGCTCCGCTTATGGGACGAGCGCCTCGCCGACGTGCAGCGCAGACCCCAGCATCATCGCCTGAGTGCCCCGCGACGTGCCGTTGCCGCCTTTAAGCAAGGCTGGACCGATGTGTCGCCGCTCATCAAGACCCACTGGCACCAGGAATATCCCTACAACATGCTGGCTCCTGTCAAGAAGGACGTGGGCCGCTGCATGACGGGCTGCGTGGCTACGGCAGGAAGCCAGGTGACCTACTATTTCCATAAGGACAACCCCACGGAGCTGGCCTACGACACACCCACCTACAGCTATGGCACGCCCATCACCGTGTCGCTGCCCAAGGGCACGTCCATCGACTGGAACCTGATGAAGCTCAGTGGCACAGGCACGGCTAAGCAGGACAGCGCCGTGGCCAAGCTGATGTACGCCCTCGGCACGTCGGCCTGGCTCACCTATGGCGACGGCGACGGCCTGGCCACCAGCGGCCACAACGAGAAGATGGCCGAGGCCATGAAGGGGCAGTTCAAGCTGAACTACAGCCATAAGTGGAAGACGGAGTACAGCCAGCAGAAGTGGGAAGAGCTCATCTACCAGAACCTCACCACACGCCGGCCGATGCTCTACTCTGGTGCAAACGAAGATAGCGGTCACTCTGTGGTGCTCGACGGCTACCAGGCCTCCACAGGACTCTATCACTTCAACTTCGGATGGGGAGGACAGGGCGACGGCTACTACACCGTCGACGACCAGACGGGCATGAACGGCTTCAACACCTATCAGGATCTTGTGTTCAACATCACCCCGCAGGTGCAGAACCTTGCCGGCGAGGTCGTTACAGAAAACATCTTCCACAAGGCCAGTTCCGAGGTGGAGGTCACCGTCACCAACAAAGGAACACTCGACTATCAGGGCATCTACCTTTATATCAACAAGCGCGTTGTGGCCTCGGGCAATGTTGCGGCCAGCGATACGAAGACCGTGCTGGAGCCGGGAAAGAGCGTCACCCTGACCCTCTCCGTGAATAGCATTCAGAAAGACTCAGCCTATATCATCCTCAGCGACAAGGGCCACCACGTCATCGGTTCAAAGATGGTGCAGATAACGCCCACCGTGGCCGACCTTCACCTGAAAGCCATCACCGTCGATGCCGGCACCACGACGACCACTGTCGATGGTATCGATTTCCGCCGCGTGAACAATACCACGGCGACGGTGAGCGTGACGCTGACCAACGGCTCGGAGGGAACGTACTGCCAGCCCAACATGCAATGCTTCCTGCAGAAATATAACGCTGACACGAAAACGTGGACGAACGTGACCAGCATCATCCAGAATACCTACACCTTCGACCCTGGACAGACTCGTTCGGTAGACTTCGTGTTCGTGGAC
>JAGCNO010000119.1 GCA_017645905.1 Prevotella sp.
AATCAAACAACGATATGAAAAGAACCCTATTATGGATGCTCGCCCTGATGATGGGCAGTGTGTGTCAGGCGGAGGATATCACCATCCGCTACAACGGTGCGACGGCAAAGGTGACGCAACAGAAGAAGGACAGCGTGGATGGGACACAAAAGGGTCAGACCCTTCTGTGTCATTTCTGCATGATGATTTTCTCCACGCCGTCGATGTCGGACTTGGTGATGTTGCCGCTGCCGTCGATATCGGCGTTCTTCAGGACGAACCTGTCGCTGGCCTTATTGTTCTTGGCGTTCACCATCTCCACGAGGTCTGCGGCATTCACTTTCCAGTCGGCATTAGCGTCGCCCTTGAGGTGGTCTGTGACTATCATATACTGAGGACGGCTTCCGACATTCTCCTGCGGGCCTGTGGCAATAACCGTTGTCGGGTTCTCGCTGTCGCCGCCATAGACTTTGACGCCGTCGCCGATTTTCAGCGTGCCGTTGTTAGAGTCTTTACGTCCTACGCCAATACCTGCGCCAAGATTTCCATAGGCCGCCACCACGCCACCATAAATTGTCACCTTGCCGCCGGAGCCCCTCCATCCTCCGCCGATGCCTGCGCCATCCTCTCCGCCATGGGCCTCCACCGTACCGCCAGAGATAGTGACCGTGCCGCCAGAGCCACCGAATCCACCGCCGATACCAGCGGAATATTCTCCGCCATGGGCCTCCACCGTACCGCCAGAGATAGTGACCGTGCCACCAGAGACAAGATTACTATCGCCGCCGATACCTGCGCATTTTTCTTCGTTAGTAGCAATGGCTTTTAACTTGCCGGCATTGGCGCCCTCGCTCTGGGCGTAGATGTTCAGCGTGTTGCCATTCGTTAATTCGATGCCCTTCTTAGCGTTTAGCGTACAGCCGTCAAGAAGGATGAGGTTTACCGTACCGCTGACCGTGATGCGATTATTACAGGCCACGTCGCCAGAGACCACATACCAGCCGCTGCCCCAACTATTATCATTGCTGCTGACGACTTTGGAACTGCCACAAATCTTTGTCTCGCTCTGCAGGCCGTTCGTGGTGTCATACGTGTAACTGATGTATTTGACGGTCGTGGCATTTTCTTTCTTGAGGTGCATGTAGATGTATTTGCCACCCGCTTTATTATTCAGGTCGTAGGCTGTAGAGCCGCCTTGATTGCCTAAGGCGCCCGACTCACTGTTATCAAAGACTATTTCGCTCACAGCCTGTTCATTCATGGGATCCTTCGTGTAATACAGGTGGATGTAGTCGCCGCCAGCGCCTCGGTTCAGGTCGCCATTGCCATTTTCGAATTCGGTACTGCCTTCGAAGGACACGAGATGGTACGTGCGACCCTGATAAGTAACCTCCTCGTCAACACTACCGCTTTTGGAGCCGAGAATATAGAAGTCGGTGATGTAGCCGTGGTTCAGTCCGTCGGTGTTCGCCTCCGACTTGTAGAGCAGGTGGATGTAGTCGCCGCCGGCATCGGCGTTCAGGTCTTTGTTGATGGCTGTCCAGCCCTCTTTCTCGAGTTTGTCCTGAAGATTGTCAAACTGGGTTTTGTTTTTGTAGCCGATGAGCTTCACGTCGGTGATAAACTCCGTGGCATCTGCCGTCAGGGCTGTGAGCAACACGGCGAGCACCATCATGGCCCGCTTTGCGAATGATTTACTGATTACGGTCATAGTCTGTATATTACTTTTGCTGGTTCTGGGTTTATTTCTGCTGCAAAGATACAAATTATTCACGAACCAACAAAATAAATATAAATTTATTTTTCAGCCTCTCACGGTGCCAGGCACAGTGTGAGGTTTGTGACAGTGTGACAGTTACAGTTTTTAAACAGACACCCCCCTACCCGCTTCGCTGATATCAGTCCCCGGGCTGACTGATGACCATCAGAGATATTTCTGAATAATTTACAATTAATTTTTATTATATAATAATATATATATTATTATAATAATAAACTCTACAACGCTTAGTATAGGGCATGGACGTGTTTTCAAAACTGTAACTGTCACACTGTCACGCGAGGCCCCCGGCGGGAAGTTTCAAGGCTGAAAAGCGGGACTTTTATCACTTGAAAGTCTGACTTTCCCTAGCCTTTCGCCAGAGGGCCCGAAAAAGCAAGGAAAAGCCCGAAAAAGCACGGAGTAAAGGCTAAAAAGGGCAAGGAAAAAGGGCAGTTAAGGCTGCCCTAATCGTTGGAAAATCAGATGGATTTCTGCGGGGAGGAACGTGCGCCGCCGCAACTGCGCGAGGTGCGCCAGGTCGGGATCGTCGGTGAGCAAGGAGCGCAGCTTCTGCCAGGCCGACTGCGGCTGGATGTAGGGGAAATACATCTGGGCCAACTGCGTACGACCCATGCTGGATACTGGAACTGTTTGCATATGAATCTATGTTCTTCGGCACTACAAAGGTACAAAAATTTCTCGAAACCACCAAAGATTTAAACGACAACTATGACAACTAAAACAACATTAAGGCAACATGTTGCCTCAAAAAAAGTTGTCCAAGTTGTTTAAGTTGTCGTTATTAAATAGCCTTGTGTTGTGTTAATATGGAATAGCGTGGAACAACGTTGAACACTGTGGATGGCAAGGATAAATGTCTTGCACAGCACAAATAATAATCGTACCTTTGTAGTGCAGAAGACAAGAAAGGATTTAAACAATGGCAAGATCAAACATTCCCATGGTGATTAACCTCCGTCAGAACAAGAACGCGGAGAGCGCAGCCTACGGTAAGTATTTCGCAGAAGTGGATGCAAAGGAGCCGCTGAACCTGAAGGGCTTCGCCAAGCACATGACCAGCCACGGCAAGATTGCCGACTACCAGATGTGCGTGCTGGTGCTCGGTCAGGTGGTGGACTGCATGAGCGAGCTGCTCTCGCAGGGACAGCCCGTGAAGCTCGACGGTCTGGGCACGTTCTCGCCCTCTGTCGACGGCCAGGGCCAGGGCAAGGCCTCCGTGGCAGAGGCTGTGACCGCCGGCGCAGAGAGCCTGATCAACGGCATCAAGATCAACTTCAGTCCCGAGAACACGAAGGGTGAGAAGCTCACCTCGCGTGCCTTCAAGGAGGAGTGCATCTTCGAGTTCGGCTACCTGGTGGAGAGCGAGAAGCGCACCGTGAACGGCAAGGTGAAGCGCTTCCAGAAGAAGACGCCGCTGAACTACGTGCTCGCACCTTCGGCCGACGGTGGTACCAGTGGCGGCGGAACGACCGGCGGAGGCACTACTCCTGGCGGCAACACCGGTGGCAATGACAACCCCGGCGGCGGCGGCGACGACGACGGAGAGAACGATTAAGGAGTCAGGAGTCGGGAGTATCCTGACTCCTGTCTCCTTCTAAAAAACCATGTTTACGATTGAATGGACAAGCGTTATCCTCGGGATGCTGACGATGCTGAGCAGCTTCGGATGGCTGTTCGACCGCAGGCGGCACAAGCACGAGATGGAAGGTCTGCGCGCCGACAACCGCCAGAAGGAGATGAACCTGGGGAAGGATTATGTGACGGAGTGGCGCACCTATATCGCCGAACCCCTGGAACGGGAGGTGGGTGAGCTGCGGATGGAGGTGAAAAAACTGAGAGATGCGATACAGAGAATTGACCGCTGCCCTCATCGTGATAACTGCCCTGTGCTTGACGGGGTGCGGGGTGATGAGGAGTCAGGAGACAGGAGTCTGGAGACAAGAGACGGGAGTAAGGAGTAAGGAGGTGACGGACACGGTGAGGCGGGAGACGGTGGTCGTGGAACGCGACACGCTGAGGGAGGTGACCGTCATCACCGTACAGACCAACGAACGGGGCGACACGGTGAAGGTGGTGCAGGTGACCGACCTGACCAGGGCCCGTAACCGCGACGCCGTGAGCGACCGGCAGGAAAAGACAGCAATCAAAACCGATACCGTCTTTATCGAGCGCAGCGACTCTGTAGCCGTCTCAACCACGACCGTCACGAAAGCCGTGAGTCAGAAGGAAGGCTTCTGGACAAAGCTCCGCTCGACGCTGAAATGGGCGCTGGCGGTCGTCGTGGCCTTGACGGTGTTCTACTGCGTTAAAAAATAATATGGTATTTGTGTGGTAGTTTACGATATTTTTCGTAACTTTGCAGATGAAATCGTGAATAACTCAAATGATATCATATTCGCATAAAACTAACAAGACAATGAAGAAGAAACTAATGACTACACTGTTGGTCGTTCTGTGCGCCACGATGGCAGATGCTCAGACCCTACCCTACCAGAACCATGAACTTCCGGCAGCCCAACGGGCCGACGACCTGCTCGGCCGTCTGACGCTCGAAGAGAAGGTGAGCCTGATGATGGACACGTCGCCTGCCATCCCGAGGCTGGGCATACCCGTGTTCCACTGGTGGAGCGAGGCTCTGCACGGTGTCGGGCGCAACGGCTACGCGACGGTCTTCCCCATCACGATGGCGATGGCCGCCTCTTGGGACGATGCCCTGCTCCACAAGGTGTTTACGGCCGTCAGCGATGAGGCCCGCGTCAAGGCCCAACAGGCGAAACGCTCGGGCGACATCCAGCGCTATCAAGGTCTTTCCTTCTGGACGCCGAACATCAACATCTTCCGGGACCCCCGCTGGGGACGTGGTCAGGAGACCTACGGCGAAGACCCTTACCTGACGGCGAAGATGGGCCTGGCCGTCGTTCGCGGCCTGCAGGGAATGTCGTATGACGGCCTCCCTAATTACCCTATTCTCCCTAATTACCCTATTCTCCCTAATCACCCTAACACCCCTACCAACTATAAAAAACTCCTGGCCTGCGCCAAACACTTCGCCGTACACAGCGGTCCGGAGTGGAACCGTCACACGTTCAATGTGGAGGATCTGCCCGAGCGCGACCTCTGGGAAACCTATCTGCCCGCCTTCAAGGCACTGGTGCAGGAGGGAAAGGTGGCGGAAGTCATGTGCGCCTACCAGCGCATCGACGGTCAGCCCTGCTGCGCTCAGACACGCTATGAGCAGCAGATCCTGCGCGACGAGTGGGGCTTCGACGGACTGATCACCTCCGACTGCGGCGCCATCCGCGACTTCCTGCCCCGCTGGCACAATACCGCCAAAGACGGTGCGGAGGCTTCGGCTCAGGCCGTGCTGGCAGGCACCGACGTGGAGTGCGGCTCGGAATACAGACATCTGCCGGAGGCCGTCAGGCGCGGCGACATCAAGGAGGCCGACATCGACCGCAGCCTGCGCCGTCTGCTCATAGCCCGCTTCGAACTGGGCGACCTCGACCCCGACGAGCTGAACCCCTGGACGAAGATACCCGAGAGCGTGGTGGCCTCCGACGAGCACAAGGCCCTGGCCGCACAGATGGCCCTCAAAAGCATCGTGCTGCTGAAGAACGACGGCGTGCTGCCGCTCTCCAAAGACGCGCGCCTGGTAGTGATGGGCCCCAACGCCAACGACTCGGTCATGATGTGGGGCAACTACGCAGGCTATCCCACACGGACCATTACCGCCCTCGAAGGCATTACGAAGAAAGCCAGGATGATCGACCCGACGAGCAGCATCAGCTACATACAGGGCTGCGGCCTGACACGCAACGAGACCTTCGAGAGCCGTTTCAGCGAGATCAAAGACCCCCTGGGCAATACGGGCATCCAGGCCACCTACTGGAACAACACCGAGATGGAAGGCGCTCCCGTCACGGTGGTCAACCTCAAACAGCCGCTGAAGCTGAGCAACGGCGGCAACACGGTCTTTGCCCCGGGCGTCAGCCTCGAGCATTTCTCGGCCCGCTATGACGGCACCCTCGTCCCTTCCCACGACGAGACCATTATCTTCACCATCAGCGGCGACGACAAGCTGCGCCTCATCGTCAATGCCGACACCCTCGTGAACCTATGGAACGTGCGGCAGCGCATCCAGAGCGGCAAGAAAGAGCTGACCGTGAAGGCAGGTGAGCACTACCGCATCCAGATCGACTACGTCCAGGAGGCAGGCTTTGCGGCTCTGGCCTTCGACGCGCAGCACCGTGTAGCCCCCACCAACGAGGAACTGCTCGCCCAGATCGGCCCTGCTGAGACCGTCGTCTTCGTGGGCGGCATCTCACCCAGCCTCGAAGGCGAGGAGATGAGAGTCAGCGAGCCCGGCTTCCGAGGCGGCGACCGCACCAGCATCGAACTGCCCCAGGCACAGCGCGACCTGCTGCGGATGCTCCACGAGGCGGGAAAGACGGTCGTCTTCGTCAACTGCTCCGGCTCCGCGATGGCCCTTGCGCCCGAACTGCAGACGTGCGACGCCATCCTGCAGTGGTGGTACGGCGGCGAGCTCGGTGGTGCAGCCTTGGCCGAGATACTCTTCGGCGACAAGAACCCGAGCGGCAAACTGCCCATCACCTTCTACAAGAGCACCGACGATCTGCCCGACTTCCTCGACTACTCGATGCGTAACCGTACCTACCGCTACTATACCGGCGAGGCGCTGTTCCCGTTCGGCTACGGCCTGAGTTACACGCAGTTCGAGATCGGCAAGCCCAAGTACAAGAAAGGGCAGGTCAGCGTGAGTGTGAAAAACGTCGGGCCCAGATACGGTCAGGAGACGGTGCAGGTGTATATCCGCAACCTCAACGATCCCGACGGTCCGTTGAAGAGTCTGCGCGCCTACAAGCAGGTATCTCTTGGCCCGGGCCGCTCAGAGACCGTCACCATCGACCTGCCCCGCGAGCGCTTCGAGGGCTGGGACGTCAGCACGAACACCATGCGTGTAGTCCCCGGCCGGTATGAGCTGATGGTCGGTTCGTCGAGCGCCGACGCAGACCTCAGGAAGATTACGGTCGCCATCAAGTGACATACGGTCTTGTGACAGATGACAGATGACAGTTTTTATAAGAGAGGCCTATCGTCTGAGTCACATCATAAAACAAAGAATCGGGACCCGCAAGGATCCCGATTTCTTTTCGCTTACTTCTTTTCAGCGGGTTTCTTTGCCGCCGGCTTCTTGGCAGCTGGTTTCTTTTCTGCCTTGGGCTTCGCTCCTTCAAGTTTCTCAAGACGAGCCTTCAGACGGGTAATCTCCTTGTCCTTCATCTCAATCTCGTCACCCTGGTTCTTGATGGTGGTGAGCAGGCTCTCCAGCTCATCATTGTCGATGTCGAGCGGATAGAGGGCGTTCACCCTGTTGATGAAGTCGCCGAGGATGTTCATGTAGTTGGTGAAGGCATCGAACGGTCCGCTGTAGATACCACGGTCGAGACCAACGTTCGAAGGCTTCGTGGTCATGAAGCGGAAGTTGTTGGAGGCCTGCAGATAGTCCCAGTCCTGATTGATACGCGGATCGTCGGCGATACGCAGACGGTCGGCCACGGAGTAGAGCTTGTTGAAGGCCTCGTGCTGCATGGCGTTACCGAGCCAGCAGCTCACGTCGCGCTCCTCATCGACCCACGAGAGGGTGTCGGGCACATCAATAGCCCCAACACTCTTGGTCTTCATGCAAATTTCGGTAGGTGTAGCAAAGTCGATACCCTTCTCCTTGGCACAGCCGGGAAGA
>JAGCNO010000120.1 GCA_017645905.1 Prevotella sp.
AACTTAAGCATTATGGATTACAAGATTATTGACATTGAGGGAGTAGGCGACGTATATGCCGAGAAGCTGACCGCCGCAGGTATCAACAAGGTGAGCGAACTGCTCGAGAAGTGTGCAGGCCCCAAGGGCCGTCAGGAACTGGCTGAGGCAACGGGCATCAGCGAGAAGCTCATCTTGCGCTGGACCAACCACGCCGACCTCTTCCGCATCAACGGCGTAGGCCCGCAGTTCTCCGAGCTGTTGGAGAAGGCTGGCGTCGACACCGTCAAGGAGTTCCGTCACCGTGTGGCCGAGAACCTGCAGCCGAAGCTGGAGGAAGTCAACGCCGAGTTCCACATCTGTGGCCGTGTGCCCGCCGTCTCTGAGGTTCAGAAGATGATCGACCAGGCCAAGGAACTCGAACCCAAAATGACCTACTAATAGCGAGTGTGAATTTTTAGGCACGGATTAACACGGCCTTATAGAATAAGGACACGGCTTTCTACAGGGATAGGAAGCCGTGTCTTTGATAAAAGCCGTGTCAATCCGTGCCTAATAAATTCTGCTCACCTAACTTCTTCAAGAGTTTCTTGGGGAGTTTTGTCCATTTCTCCGTCTTAGGCACGTTGCTGTCCTCAAACACATTCTCCTTCACCACCTGTCTCCGCCACGTCAGGTAATTCTCGCTCGTGGTCTCCATCTCCCCCGTGTTCCGTGACATACTCTGGTTCTCCTTTCCTATCAAGTAGAAGTCCCCGTCCTGATAGCGATAAGAGAAATTGCTGTGCTCCGTGCCCCAGCCGCCCATACTGGCGAACGTCTCCAGCGAGATCCTCAGCACCCCCTTCTCCGTGATCGTCAAGCTCGCGTCGATACTCACATACTCATCCGGCCTGGCGGGAATCACCTGATCGTACTGTCGCCACAACTGCAACTTCCCCTCCGCCGTACCGAAATACACGGCCAACAGCGGCTGGTTGAAGTTATACACAAACCCGTCGTCGCGCGTCTTCGTATTCTCCTTGAAGTCAGGCGTCGCCACCACCACGAGATCCGCGATGCCGTCCTTGTTCAGGTCGCCCGTCGCCTCCGTATGCACCCATCCCTTCGGCACAAGGTCATCCACGCCCCTGCCCTGCTTCCGCAACTCCTGCGCCCTTACTCCGACGCACAGGCACAACAGACACAAACCAATCAAACTCTTTCTCATATCACTCAGGATTTGTTACAGCATCCACCCGCAGGCACATCAGGGTGAGGTCGTCACTGGGTTCTGCCCCGTCGCGGAACTTCTCGACGGCCTCGTTCAGCATATCCACAACCTGACGGGAAGAGAGCGATGCCTTATGCTTCATCAGTTGCAACACCTCATCGTCGCCAAGCCGTTCACGAGCGGGATTCTCTGCCTCATTCAGGCCGTCGGTATACACCAGCAACTGACGACCCCGGATATCTTCGACGGTCTCGCCCTGGAAGTTGAAGTCCTCCCAAAGGCCAAGCGGCATATTGGCGAACTCCATCTCAATGAACTCACCGTCAACGACGGGCTGATTATGTCCGCAATTACAGTAGCTCAGCTGTCCTGTGCGGAGGTCGGCCTGTCCGATGAACATCGTGACGAACATATTGCTGTCGTTATTCTCTACCAGTTCATTGTTCATACGGAAGGCTATCTCCGTAGGTGTCATCCCCTCTTTCGCCAGCGTATGGAAGAGCCGGGCTGCCTGCGCCATAAACAATGAGGCAGGGACACCCTTGCCCGAGACATCGCCCACGCAGAAGTAAAGCTGATCGCCCGCCATCACATATCCGTACAGGTCGCCTCCCACCTCCTTGGCAGGACTCATCTCCGCATAGAGGTCGAGGCCCTCACGGTCAGGGAAATAGCCCGGTACCATCGACATCTGTATATTTCGGGCGATGCGCAGTTCACTCTCGATACGCTCCCTCGCGGCTTGTTCGGCAGCCAGACGCTTCCTGGCCCGACGCCGATAGACATCATACATAAAGAAGAAACTCACGACGAGCGCCAGCACGATGGCGATGGCCCAAAGACGCTGCCTCAACAGGTCGTTCTGCTGCTGGGCTATCTGCCGCTCCTTGCCCTGCACGTCATAGACGGTGGCCAGCTCAGCGGCGGCACTCCGCTTATAACGAGTAAGCGCCGAATCATACACCTCGGTGATCTGACCAGCCACATAGAGAGCCGTATCCTTCCGACCCGCCTGGAGGTTGGCACGCAGCTTGGGGATGAGCAGGTTGCCGATACGTTCGAGGGAATAGTCGAAGCCGTACTGCCGCATAAAACGGTCCACTCCCGCATAGCAGTCCGCCGCCTCGGCATAACGACGGGCGAGGTTCAGGAATTCCGGACGGGTGAGGATGCCGTTGTCGGTCTTGGCGTAGTTCGAGGCACAGAACGCCTGATAGGCACGTTCGGCATCTGCCTCCTGCCCCAGCCCCTGGGCAGCACAGGCCCTGTGAAGGGCAATCAAGGCGAGGGTGTTATCAACAATATCGGTATTCTCTTTCCACGCTTCGGCAAAGGCCGGTGACAGCGAGTCTGCACGATTCACCCACACCATCGCCTCTCCGTAGCGGTGTTCGTTGATTTCCATACTGGAGATATCGTTGCAGACGCTGACAGCCCTTTGCAGGACGATGTTCGACGAGTCACGGTCGAGCCACTGCATAGCCCTCTGGTAGGCACGGTCACAGTCCACTTCCGCCTCCCTCGGACGTCCGAGATAGTTGTTACAGCGTGCCATCAGCATATCCAGACTGACGCCCCAATACTCATTGCCGCCACCTAACGAGTCGACATTGGCGAGCACCGGCATCGCCTCCCTTAGAGCCCCCTCGAAGTTGCTCTGCAAATAATTCACTGAAGCCAGTTTATAGCCTGCCTCCTGATAGAGTCTGATGTCGGCAGCCTGCGGCTTATGGTCAGCGGTGACGCGCCTGTAATACTCCTTCGACTTCGCAAAGTCGCTCAGATGCAAATAGACGTCGCCCCGCAGGATATCGGCCAGTTGCGGCGAGAGGTCACCCGTCTGCTGCAGACTGTCGGCGATGACCAGCAGATGCGGATAGTCCTTGGCCAGCCAAGCCGTCCTGATCACCGAGTCAGCCTGGGGATTCTCTATCCCGTGAAACTGCCGGCTGCCTCTCTGCCCTCCCCTCTCCCCGCTGCAAGCAGCGAGGATAAGAAGAACAGTTTAAGATATAATCCTGTTTCCTCAATCCCATTGCTCAGTAGAAAACT